>CACXBN010000273.1 GCA_902765885.1 uncultured Ruminococcus sp.
TGGCCCTTTTTATTCAGTTCCCTGCACAGTTCAAGCACATGGGTCTCGGCTCCGCCCGTGCCCATTGACATCGTTACATTCAGTATATTCATAACTTATGTGTTCCGGATTGCTTCCGTCCTTTTCCCGCTTTGCCTGATGCTTTATAATGATTCTTTTTTCTTTCCTGATTTTTCTTTTTGTTATCGGACGAAGGTTTTCCCCCTCCGACAAGTTCCCTGAGGTCTTCTTTTCCCTCGTCTGAACAATATTTCATGGCTTCGAATATTTTTCCCCTGTTTTCAGGCTTCCGCCACTGAAGCAGCGCTCTCTGAAGCTGCTTTTCGCGGTATTCCGTAGGGGCATATACGGCCTTGCCGGTAAACGGATCGAGTCCCGTGTAATACATGACCGTGGACGCTGTTCCCGGAGTAGGATAGAAATCCTGCACCTGTTCGGGGGCGAGCCCTATTCTTTTTGTATATACGGCCAGCTTTGCGGCGTCATCCATGGTGCATCCCGGATGTGAAGACATCAGGTAAGGCACCAGAAACTGATTCTTGCCGTATTCGGCTGACAGCTCATAATATTTTTTTCTGAACGCCTCATAAACATCAACCGACGGTTTACCCATATATCTGAGAGCGTTACGTGAACAGTGTTCCGGAGCGACCTTCAGCTGCCCGCTGACGTGATCCCTCACGAGTTTTCTGAAAAACTCGTCCGACTTGTCGGCAAGGAGATAGTCAAACCGGATCCCCGATCTTATGAAGACCTTCTTTACGCCTTTTACTTGTTCAATGGCTTTCAAAAGTTCTATGTATTCGCTGTGATCGACCTTAAGGTTCTTGCACGGCTCTGGGAACAGGCATCTTTTGTTTTTGCAGATCCCGTCTTTGAGCTGTTTATCGCATGAAGGCTTTCTGAAATTCGCAGTCGGTCCTCCGACGTCATGTATATATCCCTTGAAATCCGGAAGCGACGCGAGCAGCTCGGCTTCCCTGACGCATGATTCTATTGACCGCGATCTTACCGCGCGTCCCTGATGGAATGCTATGGCGCAGAAATTGCACCCTCCGAAACATCCCCTGTTGTGCGTTATGGAAAATCTTACTTCCGTTATGGCCGGAACTCCTCCGTCCTTTTCGTACATGGGATGATATGTTCTTGTATACGGCAGCTCGTACACTTCGTCGAGCTCTTCTCTTTCCAGCGGAGCGCTCGGAGGATTCACGACGAGCATCTTGCCGTCATAATATTCCACGATCGCTTTCCCGTGTATGGAATCGTTGTTGAAATACTGTGTTTTAAAAGCCTTCGCATACTTTGCTTTGTCGCTTTTCAGCTCATCATATGTATATCCGACCGGGAATCCCTCGTCGTCATATCCCTCAGCGCATTCGAACATTACTTTTTCGCCTTTTTTGCACAGATATGCCGTCCCTTCAACATCCCTTATCTTTTTTACCGGAACTCCCTTGTCAAGGAGCTTTGCGAGTCTTACGACCGACCTTTCGCCCATTCCGTACATCAGGATGTCCGCTCTCGAATCGACGAGGATCGACCTTCTCACGCTGTCAGTCCAGTAATCATAGTGCGCGAATCTCCTGAGGGACGCCTCCAGTCCTCCTATGAGGATCGGAATGTCTCCGTAAGCTTCCCTTATTCTGTTCGAATATACTATGACGGCTCTGTCGGGCCTCAGCCCTGCCTTGCATCCCGGAGAATAATAATCTTCGCTTCTTCTTTTTTTTGATGCCGTATAATGAGCCACCATGGAATCAATGTTTCCGGATGAGACCAGAAAGCCCAGTCTCGGCTTTCCGAATTTCTTAAAGTCTTCCGTGCTTCTCCAGTCCGGCTGACAGAGCATGGCTACACTGAAACCGTTGTGTTCGAGTATTCTTCCGATTATGGCTGCGCCGAACGACGGATGATCCACGTATGCATCTCCGTTGACATATACAAAATCCGGCGCGCCGTCCAGCTCTTCCGGAGATACCGGGAGAAATTTAGTATTAAGTTGCACTTTCTTCGTCTCCTGCTGAGCTGTCTTCCTTTTTGTTCCTTTTAAACGCAAAAAAATCCTTAAGCATTTGCGAGCATTCGTCTTCCATTACTCCGAACACGACATCCGGCATATGATTCAGATTATATCCGTTCATGTCAAGGACCGAACCGTATGCTCCGTGCTTCGGATCTTTTGCTCCGATCACGACCCTTGGTATTCTTGCGGCCCATATGGCTCCGGCGCACATCGGGCACGGCTCAAGGGTCACATAAAGCTCGCATCTCGTCAGTCTCCATCCTCCGAGTTTTTCGGATGCTTTGCCGATGGCGTTGATCTCCGCGTGATTTACGGGATTTCTGAAAAATTCCTTTGAATTGCAGTCTCCCGTGAGAATGCTGCCGTCCCTGACGATAACGCATCCGACGGGAACATCATCGTATTTCGCGGCCAGCTCCGCAAGCTCCGCGGCTGCCCTCATGAAATACCTGTCCCTGTCTTCCATATCATCAGGCGGGCAGGAATATTTATCGATGATCGCGTCGATCGATTCTCTTCTTTTTTCAATCTCTGCCTTGTCCGGCTCCGGTCTTTTGGTATATTTTTTCACGGCTCGCTCTTTTCCTTTTCCGGAATAAGCAGAAGGATCAGGGCCGCTGCTCCCAATGTAAAGATGACGATGTCGGCTATCAGCGTAACCGTGGAATCAAGGATCACAAACTGATAGATAAGCACCCGTATGTTGAATATTATCTGTGCTATGGTGACTATCAGGTAGCTGAATGTTTTTTCGAACACGATTCCGAGGATAAGAGCCATGAGCAAAGTCGTTATTATCTCTTCGAGGCCGTCCTCGAGCAGCGCGGACATTATTGCCTGGACTATGATTCCGAACACGGGGCTTAAACATCTGAGCTCCTTGTAAAACAGATCCCTGAATATATATTCGTCAATAAACGGATGGAGGATGATGAACGCAAACATATAGAGAGGAGAAAGGCTGTGCCCTGCGGTGTAATCCTTAAGCAGGTAAAGCAGGGGGTATTCCAGCCCTATAAGCACCGCCACCGTCAGGATAAGGAACAGAATCTTTCTGAATTTTCCTTCCACACGTCTTTCCGGGAGAACAATATATTCCCTGTTTTCCTCCGGAGGCGCAGTCTTTTTGTTTATGAACAGAAGCACTGCTATGAGCGAGGAAACAAGATAAACTATGATTTCAGCGACAATACCGCCTTTTTGTCCGAACAGAAGGAAATACAGTTTTCTTGTTCCGAACATTATCAAAAACGGTATGAAAACATGAAAAAGTCTGCTTACACTTTCTTTCCGCATGTGTCCTCTCCAAAACAAAAACATTCCTAATAATTTTATCATATTTGCGCCCCGAAATTCAACATAAAAGCCTCTAATTTTAGGGCAATCGCATAAAACTCAAGAACCACTAATGGTTTTTGTACGAGAGAAATTTAGCTGTGTTGTACATAGAACACCA
>CACXBN010000274.1 GCA_902765885.1 uncultured Ruminococcus sp.
ATAAGATTTGCTATTACGAGTTGGGTGGAAAAAGCGGCTCTGAAACGTGCGGATTATGTGTTCTTCGTATCAGAAGCCATGAGAAAAAAAAAAAAAAAAAAGTATGGAATTGATTTTCAAAACAACTATTACATAATGCCGTGCGCAAACGAGAGTTTCCATAATGATGCATTTGAGAATCCTGACAAATACAAGGACTATGTTTTTTGCTATGCGGGAGCGACCTCTGTATGGCAATGCTTCGAGGAGACAATTGAGTTATACGCTAAGATAGAAGAAAGAATACCGAGTTCCAAGCTGCTCTTGCTTGTAAAAGACAGAGAGCTTGCGCTTCAGCTTCTTAATAAGTACGGAGTAAAGAATTACGATATAGACTTTGTAACTGTTGACCAGCTGCCGGAGAGACTGAGTAATGTGCGATTTGGATTCATATTGAGAAAGCCCTCCGTTGTGAACGCTGTTGCAACTCCTACTAAAACCCTTACTTATCTCTCGAATGGAATTATCCCTATCTATAGTGACTGCCTAGAGGGGATCAGCGATATATTCAAAGACTGTAAATACAAGATTGAGGTTAATGAAAATATCGACATTGATTCGGTCATTGACTCGGTCAAAGAGACTGTAGCCTCGAAAGATATCCTTAGGGAATATCAGAGACTGTATCAGCAGTTTTACGACAGGGAGAAACATATCCTAAGAATTGCGGAGCAGTTGAAAGAGAAGGGCTTTGCATAAGATAGAAAGAATACTGACCGGGAATATTCTGCAAAGGATATAAAGGTGAAAGTTTAATGATAGATACAAATCAAAGAGTTCAATTAAACAGTTTTAGCGGAGCGGGACGAACAAGAAGGATGGTCATTCCAAGCAGAATGATCTGGTCGGTTTTACTTCTCCTGTTCCTGATGACGCCGACAAATGGTAGAGGCCTCCCGCCGTACCTTTTGATTACTGTGCTTTCGGTTCCTTTTGTGTTGCGCCGGTTTAAACTGTCACTAAATAAGGAATATGGTTTCTTAATCTATTATGCGTTAGTTTATGTTTCAAGCTTGTTTATTCACTACTATTCAGGAAGCATAATTCTTTCCATCTCATTCATTGCCTATTTTGTTCTCTCCCCCGTTATAGTGACGAGAACGATAAAAACAAAGAGAGATTTTAACTCGATCATTTCAGTGATTGTCGTATTGTTCTCTGTATACTCTATCCTAGGTATATTTGAGGCTATTAGCGGTGTTAATGTTTTCGACCTGATATTTGGCAGATCAGGATCGGCTCTCTGGGCGGGCGTTGGCATTACACGATATGGCATGAATCTTTCCTATGGTTTTTTGAGAATCATGCATAATAATGCCACGCTCATGTGTATGATATGGGCTATCGCAGCATATCAGTTGTGCAACGCAAAAAGGCATCGTCTTTTCTGGACTTGCTGTTGGCTTCTTATCGGCGCATACGACATTGTTATGATGTCGAGAATGGTGATTTTTACAGCACCTATTTTACAGCTCATAATATTCAGAAAACGCGGATCGCAGTGGCTTTCCAAGCGGCTGTTTGTGATTATCGTTGTAGCCCTGGTTATTATCGGTATTACTGGATCTGATGTATTCTCTTCGATTTTCAATGTTATAGGCGGGTTGATTGCACCCATCATAGATGAGTTCTTTGGGACTTCTTTGAAAGCATATTTTGATTCTTCCCTTGGTGGAAGCGGACAAAGATTGATACTGTGGAACTGGATAATTGATGCTGTAAAAGGGAACGCTCTGTTCGGCAAAGGGCTAACAGATGTGTGGTCAACCACAATTTCTGGTAAGAACTACTTAGGCCAAACATGGTATACGGAAAAAACATCCATAGAGGTACACTGGCTATATACATTATATCGAATGGGCATCTTTGGTTTATCCGGTTTCATTGTTTTTCAGATTGGGGTTCTTCTGAAGACCTGGAAGGCAAAAGTACAAGTCTTTGAGGAAACGGTATCGTTTCAGTTTGTAATGAAATGGATCGCTGTTTTTTACTTTATTCACCTGTTCGGAATTGCAGCCGCAGAAGAACTCAATTTTTTCTATTTCCTTTTTGCCATATATATGTGCTATGTGACAATTTGCAATAACAGCGAGTCTTCGCCTAAAGCCGGATAGGAATGCACTTTTCGTGATTATGAGGTAAGTA
>CACXBN010000275.1 GCA_902765885.1 uncultured Ruminococcus sp.
AGAACGTCTTCGAAGCTGCGGCATAATCTCAAATATCATAAAACTGACTTTATTCCGCCGGATCTTTTGAGCGAAATGGAGTTCAATTAAATACAACAAAATCCAAAAGAGCACCGCTTTGGCAAGCCGAAAATCAATCCGGCAGCCAGGCGGTGCTTTTTGCGAGAGGCTGAAAAAACGTCTTGAACGCAGTAAAAAGAGCATGCAATTCGTGCGAGTTTGCGAGTTATTACGACCATGAGAAAATTGTTGAAAACACATGTCCCTGGAAAAATGCCAGAGCACCTTTCCCAAGACAATCGCTGCCTGATTTCGAGCAAAGGCGGCTGCTTCCGATCTATCTCCTTCCTGACTCTTCTCTCTCCTTCCCCTACTCAGCTATGCTGACCCATAAGGCAGGGCGAACAGCAACAGCCTTAGAAGAACAAGTAGAAATATACACAATTTCACCGTTCTCATTGACAATACCAGTGTTAGTGTATACTCCTCGAGTTCGAAGCCACCAGTCGCAATTACCGGGTCTCCCTGCATAGCGACTTTGCGCATAGCTGGTACATATACATTTTCTAGCTATATTATCTTTGAAATAATTATCTGCTTCCTTTCCGTTTAGCAAGAACACTTTATCCAAAGTATCTGCACCGGGCTCTGTAAAAGTCGGTCTCACCTCTATTTTTGCAGTTGTCTCTTTTATCCGGTTTTTCTCTTCATCTGAAAATGCTGTATTATAAAAATACATATTCAACCAACTACGAAGGCTGCAGTTCTCCCACGAGACATCATCGCTGTCTTCAGTATTAAAGGGTTCTGCATCCAGCGCATATTTGCTTATAAGCAAAAGCTCAGACCCATCGTCTGATTCATCGAGAACGATCCATTCAATTGGTTCTGTACCATCATCAAAGTCATCGTCCTGCTCATATGAACCGAATATGTAAATATCACCTGTTGATACTACCGCACTCTCCTGTCCATTGCTCTCTGAATCCGGAAGATGTCTATTGTTTTTTACATGATTCATAAAAGAAAACGTACACACCAAACCCAGCAGAACACAAGCACCAAGGACGATGCCGCCAAGATATCTCTTTTTCAATGCTGGTCTCTTTGTTCCTCTTTCTTCGGTATCTGCTGCGATTGAAGTTTCATTTGCCCATAAATTTTCTTCCTTGCTGTCAAGAGTCTCTTTTTCAATATCCTTAAATCGTCTATCTGCCTCCCGCCTTAGGATCATCTCTGCCTCGTATCGTCTCTGCCGGTCATTGTCCTTATTCAAAGGTTCTGTTTCCGCATATACATCGGCAGTATTCTGAGAATACTCTTCTGTATTTTCATTCTCACAGGCATATGAGCTTTCTGTGATTTCATTCCCAAAGATGGGTTGCCTCTCTGATGCTCTTTCTGCAGAAAGACAGTTTCTGATTTCGTTTCCAAACTCCAGCGCACTTTGATAACGATCTCCCGGGTCATACGCAAGTGCTTTAAGGACTACTTTGGAAAGCCCGGCCCCACCATTCACCGGCTGGGGAATCGGTGTCCCTATCATACGCTGTTCCTGCGCAGCATTTGCCGAGTCATTATTAATTTCGCTGTCATTCTGTGGAAAAAACGGCATTCTTTTGTTATTCAACAGCCAGTAGAGCACCAGCCCAAGGGAATAGATATCCGCAGTATGTCCGTATTTCCTTCCAAGAAATACCTCAGGAGCCATATAATTCATGGTCCCGACCCTGGTCGCAAATGTCGTGTGATCCATGGATCTTGCAATCCCAAAATCTCCCAACTTATAATCACCCTGACTGGAGACCATGATATTCCCTGGCTTGATGTCGCGATGAACAATACCCTCCGTCTCGCAGCGCATAAGCATATTACAGATATCACTGCCAAGTTTTATCACTTCCCCCTCATCAAAGGACCTCAGCTTTTTATATTCCCTGATCGGCGTGAGGAGCTCCATACGGATATAGATCTTTGACCCTATGTCGTCCGGATCCATGACGATTTCAATGTCTTCACATCGAACAATGTTGGGACAGTCTTTGAGCCTTACCATCGTCTGGTACTCTCTAAGGACAGAAGCACGGCTCCCATCATACATTTTCCGAAGCGTTTCGGGCGCATATCCGTCCCTCAGATAAGCATGTATTTCATTCGGATTCTGAGGGACCGAAATAACTTTCATCGCCGATCGTTCAACAATGCCATATTGATCTCGACAGATCTCATATACTTTCCCATAGTTTCCGTTTCCTAGTTCGCAAACAACTGTCCAGCCACGAAAAGGCACCGCTATATCATCATAAGTCATGAGATTCTCCTTAACTCAAACCCAAAGAAACCCTGTACCCAGTATAGCATAAGCCGTCTTATACTGTACGTCCGTATACAAAAAGTGATGAGGAGTTAGCGTCAGGAGGAAACAACCAAGGAGGAGGTGCGGTTTTTTTTGGGTAAGTTCCATCTGATTCTCAGAATCAGGTGGTGATAGCCACTTTTCTTCTTCTGCATGTCATGAAGTGTTCTATTCCTGTATGTACACTCTTATTACTTTTATCGAGGCATTGCCACTGGATAAGATCAAATAACTCCGGTTCCAAAAAACAGGCAAGCCGAAAAATCCGGCTGCCGGGCGGTGCTTTTTTCGAGAGTCTGGAAAAACGTCCATATGTACGCAAAAAGAAAAGCGCCGA
>CACXBN010000276.1 GCA_902765885.1 uncultured Ruminococcus sp.
GGTGAAGATGCTGAAAAGCATATGGGATGGCCACCCAAAGAAAACGTTTGCAAAGGAAAGGAGGATACAAAACTCCCAGGAAAGAAGAAGGTTACAAAAGTCGATATTTACCAAATGTGAAACTGATCAGGAAAACCATGTATCCGTTGATAAATAAGTCTTGACAAAGATTGAACCAATGTGTAATATTAGTATGTTACTTAGCATACTTTACATTGGAGAAATGTAACTAGGAACTGGATGCAAGGAGGTGACGCCGATCCGTGAGAACGATTGTTGAACCTAAAGAAAGAATTGATACACTTTGGGGGATACAGCGGACAGACACTGCAGTAATATACCGGATGATGCGATATGTTATACGTGTTGATCATAACGGAAGTGTGTTTCTGCAGAATGTCATCACGGGGCAGCTTGTTAAACTCGATCAAGCTGAGGCTGAGCTTCTTGAGAAGTTGCCAGCAACCTTCACACCTGAGATGGAGCAACTGATTGAGCATCAGTTTATTGTTCCTGATGATTTTGATGAACATCAGCGAGTGGTTGGTATCAGATCGATATTGAGAAAACTAGCTGATAAACAGGAAAAGCCTGGTATTAATCACATTACCATTTTTCCGACAACAGCATGTAATGCCAGATGCTACTATTGTTTTGAGAAAGGTGTAAAGCCTGAAACAATGACTGAGCAAACGGCCAATGATGTTGTAGAGTTCTTACAAAAGCATTCTGGAGGCAAGAAACTCTGGATTAGGTGGTTTGGTGGAGAACCGACAGTAGGTGCTGATCGTATAAGCCAAATCTGTGAAGGATTACATCAACGAGAGATCGATTTTTCATCAAAGATAACTACCAATGGATATCTGTTTGATGAAAAAATGGTCGAAAAAGCATGTTCACTCTGGAATCTGGATTCCGCTATGATATCTGTTGATGGTACTAGAGAAAGGTACAACAGAGTCAAAGCATACGTGAATGCATGTGATGATCCATATGAACAGGTTATGAACAATATAGGTTTGTTACTTGCGCATGGAGTACATGTAAATCTACGAATGAATTTTGACAAACAGAATTATTTGGAATTCAAAGAGATTCTGGAAGAAGCCGGGAATAGGTTTAATGGCAATCCTTTATTGAATGTATATGTGCATCAGATAAATGGACATTATCAGAATGTGGATTCCAGTCTTATTCAAGGCGATGAGGAATGGTTCAGTGAAATGATTCTTGAACTAAATAACCTCTCGCGCAGCATGGGGCTTCTGCATAAGAAGAGTGAATTGCCGAGGTTAGAATACAAATGGTGTATTGCTGCCAGAGATGATGCTGTGACGATATTGCCACAAGGTCAACTGGTCAGTTGCCCTGAACGTATGAATCCTGATCAATACAAGGGGGATTTGAAGCACGGCGTCAACAATAAAGATCTAATCTGTTTCTGGAAACAGTTTGCAGATTATGAAAGATGCTGGGATTGTTGTTTGTTTCCGGAATGTGTAAAAATCCTCAACTGCGCTGGTAAAGATCGATGTCTTTATAAGCTGGAAAGATTGAACCAGATTAAAGAGCTTGTTTGTAATCTTGCTGATATATCAGCAGATGAACAATAAAAGAAGGGAGTTTTGCAAAATGGTTTTCGAAGAGGCAAAGATGGAGTTTATTCCTATTGAGACAAAAGATGTTATTGCTACATCCGGTGCCGAGATTCATATCTGCGGTGGTGTATCATTTGACGATGATTGTGATCCTAGCAATAATGGCAGTCTGTAAGATGTAAGCTTATAAGGAGGAGAATTTATGCGTCAGGAAATCAATGACATCGAACTCGATGTGGTAAATGGTGGTTCTGTAAACCTCAGTGAGAAGAAGAACAAGATTGGTTTTGATACCCTGGGAGAAGGTTATACTCTAAAGTGCACCTATAAAGAGGCTCGTTCTCTTGTAACTTCTCTGTTTGCAGCAAATCCTGATATGGCAGAGAAAGACTTTGACATTCTCGTCAGAAACCAATTTAAAGCAAAGGGATGGATTTAATCAGAGATAATTTTTGGCAAAGGAGATGTTAATCATGAGTCATCAATTATCAGATAAAGATCTGGAAAATGTCGTGGGAGGTTCTGTGAATCTCAGCGAGAAAAAGAACAAGATTGGCTTTGATACTATTGGTGAAGGGTACACATTAAAATGTACTTTTGCAGAAGCGAAGGCTTTAGTAATATCTTTGTTTGCCGCTCATTCCGATATGGGAGAAAGAGAATTTGATATTTTCGTTCGGGATGAATTCAGAAGTAGAAATTGGATCTGAAAAAATTTCTTTAATCAATCCTATAACGGAGCATGCTATAATCATA
>CACXBN010000277.1 GCA_902765885.1 uncultured Ruminococcus sp.
AAAGTTTGCCAAAGTTGCACATGAGCACGGGGTACCGCTTATAGTTGACAATACTTTCCCGACTCCCGCCAACTGCAGACCGATTGAGTTCGGTGCAGATATCGTAACTCACTCTACGACAAAATACATGGATGGCCATGGGAGTGCTGTCGGAGGGGCTATCGTGGATTCGGGAAAATTCGACTGGACAAGATACAGCGAAAAGTATCCGGGACTGTGCACGCCTGATGAGAGTTATCATGGTGTGACATATACCGAAAGATTCGGCATAGAAGGGGCATATATTACCAAAGCTACGGCCCAGCTGATGAGAGATTTGGGAGTGTGTGCTGCTCCGATTAACGCGTATATCCTCAATCTCGGTCTCGAAAGTCTCCATGTCAGAATGAAGAGACATTGTGAAAACGGCCTTGCTGCAGCGGAATATCTTGAAAAACATCCTAAAATTTCATGGGTTAATTACCCATCGCTTCCTTCGAGTGAAGGCTATGCGCTGGCTCAGAAGTATATGCCTAACGGCACATGCGGTGTGGTAAGTTTCGGAGTAAAAGGCGGACGCGAGGCAGCTGCCAAATTCATGGAAAATCTTAAAATAGTCGCTATAGAGACACATGTTGCAGATGCACGTTCCTGCTGCCTGCACCCTGCTACCACGACTCACAGGCAGATGAGTGATGAGGAGCTTGTAGCATGCGGTGTCGGTCCGGACCTCGTAAGACTTTCTCTCGGACTCGAAGATACTGAAGATCTGCTGTCTGATATCGAGAATGCTCTCAAAAGCGTTTGATTCTCTGATGGAAGGAGTGCCATAAATTGCCTATTAAGATACCCAACGATCTGCCGGCAGTCCAGACGCTTGCAGGCGAAAACATATTTGTAATGACTGAAACCAGGGCTATTACCCAGGATATAAGACCTCTGAAAATTGCCGTTCTCAATCTTATGCCTAAAAAAATAGAAACGGAGACACAGATATCCAGGATCCTCGGCAACACCCCGCTTCAGATTGAAATTACTTTTTTGAGGACATCCACCCATGTGTCTCAGAATATTCCGATTTCACATTTGAATTCATTCTACAGAACATTCGATGAGATATCGAACATGAAATTCGACGGCCTGGTAATAACAGGTGCGCCGGTTGAACAAATGGAATTTGAGGAAGTAGACTACTGGGATGAACTCTGTAAGATAATGGAGTGGAGCAATACGAATGTGCATTCCACGATCCATATATGCTGGGGAGCGCAGGCCGGAATGTATTACCATTACGGCATAAAAAAATATCCTCTGGAAAAGAAGCTGTTCGGAGTTTTTGCGCATCACGCGGACTACCCCAATTCCATGCTGCTCAGAGGATTTGACAGCGTTTTCTATGCGCCGCATTCAAGACATACCACAGTAAAACGTGAGGATATAGAGAGGGTTGAGGGCGCTAAAATTCTGGCATCCTCAGAAGAAGCAGGCGTGCACATCGTATATGCGGACGGAGGAAGAAAATTCTTCGTCTTCGGACATGCGGAATATGATCCTTATACTCTTGATTCAGAGTACAAAAGAGACAAGGCCCTCGGGCTTGACATTGAGATCCCAAAAAATTATTATCCGAATGACGACCCGGACATGGCGCCGAATGTCACATGGCGTGCACACGGACATCTGCTGTACACGAACTGGCTTAATTACTTCGTGTACCAGTCAACTCCTTATGACATTGAAAAAATTTCCAAATAGAAAAATCTCTGATACCAAAGAACGGTATCAGAGACTTTTTTATTTTCTGGGAAGTTTAGGAATATAACTTTCAAGTCTTTTTGCAGTCGCATTGTCGATCCATACGATAAATGCGCCGATTATATAAAGAAGAGTTATAACCAGAGATATAACATTGTCTGCGGTAGTCAGATAATCAGTAGCAATGACCCTGTTGATACCGTCCACGATGAAATCACCGGTCAGGACAACCAGGGAGAAGACTGCGAAAATGAATGATATGATTATAAAGCGCCTTTCGCCGTTTTTCCATACGCGGTATCCGGAATAGTACTGGAGAAAATATATGGCATACAGTCCGAGGGAAAAGGCAAGTGATATCACCGAACTGAGAGGTCTTTCGATAAAGTCCCCTCCCCGGATCTGCTGTATATCGGATATGATGGATATTGTTCTTGATATGATAAGCACCAGGCTTGAAATGAGAAGCATGGTCTTTCCGAGCCTGATTCTGGTTTCTTCGTCATTTGCAATGCCATATTCTTTTTCAAGGGAGCGGTTTATGGCACTCATGGTAATTACGAACACAGGAATGGCTATGAACACAAACAGCTTGGCAATCATGAAGTTTGTCGGATAGCTTGCAACATTTCTTACAACCTCCGAATTCCATGGCTGGAACAGCTCGTGGAAAAACTGAGAGTCGAGAATCGTCTGACCGGCCGCCGCATCAAATTCAAACATGCTGACGCCTGTTGGAACTCCTCCTATATACGAAGTAGGGAACACCATTCCGAGGAATGATCCCACAAACAGTACGGCAATTACGGTGAATATGCGGTATTTTGTAAATGGCAGGCACATTGTAAGCACGACCACAAATCCTGCAAGTGAAAGCAGTATCGTTATCATGGTCGGAACATTGGCAAGACTGATGGAAGGGTTGAGCCTGTAGTAGGAAGGAGCCGTATACATTATTATCGGCATAAGGATTGCGATAGCGGCAAGTGCTCCAGAAGCGATGGCTTTTGGAGTGATATTGTGGATAAACGATCCGCGTATGGGTTCCTTCTGGTATTCAAGTGACAGCAGAAATCCTCCGACACCTATAATTGCTGCCTCCATCATATACGAGCTTTCTATAGTGAACCACATCTGGCCCTTTGCGAACGGGATCATGGCAAAAGCGCATATAATGATGGCTATTGATTTCATCAGAAATAGTATAGCCGTTTTTTGTACGTTTCCTATTACTCTTCTGCCTTCCGCAACAACCTCTTCGAGATGAGAAAAATCGTTGTCAAGAAGTACGACATCCGAGCATGATTTTGCGGCTTCGGTGGCTTTTGCAAATGTGATGGAAGAATCTGCTTTTCTCAGTGCGAGAAGGTCATTGACTCCGTCTCCGGTCATGGCAACTTTGTGGCCGGCATTCTGGAGTGCACTGACAAGAGCTTCCTTTTGTTCGGGGGAGACTCTTGCAAAAACAGTGTATGTTTCAGCTATTTCCGGTATTTTCTCAAGAGGGATGCCCTCAAGCGAAATATGTTTGTCTGCGTTTTCTACTCCGCATGCTTCAGCTATTTTACTTACCGTCAGAGCGTTGTCACCTGAGATTATCTTAGCTGTGACACCGTTGTCACGGAAGAACTTGATCGTTGCAGCGGCGGTCTCGCGAATGTGATCTTCCAGTGCCACAAAGGCCAGCAGTGAACCGTCGAGAGTAACCGCAATAACACGGTTTCCGTGTGATGCCTTTTCATGCACATATTCCAGATGCTCGTCATCGTGCCCGAGAAGGTATTCGGGGGCTCCTATGAGAAGTTTTCTGCCGTCAGAATATACGATGCCTGAGTATTTCGTTGCGCTTGAAAAGGGTATTATCTCTTTACAGTCAACATGCGCCGAACTTCCGAATGTATCGTTGAGAGCCGTGGCGGTGGGATTCTTGTTTTCTGTTACAGCCATGAGATCCCGAATCGAATTCACGACTGTGTCATAGTCGGAATACCCTTTTACGTCCGTAACCTTCATGGTTCCGTCGGTGAGTGTTCCTGTTTTGTCAAGACATATAACATCAACTCTGGAAAGGTTTTCTAGTGAATACAGCTCCTGAATGAGTGTCTCTTTCCTCGAAAGAGAGACAATTGACACAAGAAGCGTTACCGAAGACGTAAGCACCAGCCCTGTCGGAATGATTCCCACGCAAAATGATCCGGCAGTCAGCATTATCCGGGACCATGTTACCGGATCGTCAAGACTCATGACCATTCCGTCCCACAGAGAAGTGTCTGCACCGTGCCTGTACACCTTAAATGCAAGTGTGAAGAGAACGGTGAACAGCACAAGCACAAGCATTATTGAAAGGAACTTTATGATTTTAATGATAGTTGTCATAAGTTCGGATTTGTGTCTTCCCGAGCCCTTGACTTTTCTGGAAAGCTTAGCGGCATATGTGTCGTCCCCGACGTCAGCGGCAATGGCTCTCGCATCTCCGACCATGATGGATGATCCTGAAAGAATAACATCTCCGGGACCTTTCTGAATGTAATCCGATTCTCCTGTTAGCATGGATTCGTCAACAGAAACGGTGCCCCTTACTACTCGCAAATCGGCTGATGCCTGATCACCCGGGCCCAACACGACTATGTCGTCAATAACGACTTCGTCAGCTTTGATGGTCTGAATCTCGCCGTCCCTGACAACTTTTGAAAGAGACTGGGTGACTATCCTCAGCTTTTTTATTACCTTTAAGCTGTGTAATTCCTGAGTTGTTCCCATGGCAACATTCATAAGCGCCGGAATCAGGAACATGAATTTTGAAAAACCGAACTGTGAATCGGCTATATCGCCATGGCCGGTCGCATGCAGATATATGACAAAAACCAGAAAGAGCAGTGCAATGGCCATAAGTATGGTATTAAAGAAGGTGAACAGGTTGTGAAAGATAATGCTTCCGGTACTTTTTTCGCCTGTGTCGGTTATTATATTGGAATATCCGGAATCTTTTCTTTCCTGGACTTGACTTTCGGTAAGTCCGGTATCAGGGTCCGGAGTTATACGATTGATTGGCTTTTTTATAGTCGGTTTTTTCATAGACGATCCCACGATATATGTAAAGTTTGATGTCTTTTCTCCCATTATACACTATTGCAGTATACATTACAACAAAAGAAAAACACCATCGAAATCGATGGTGTGATTTCATGGGGGAAGGTGGATTCGAACCACCGAAGGCGGTGCCAGCAGATTTACAGTCTGTCCCCTTTGGCCACTCGTGAATTCCCCCATAAAAAAGCTGGTGATCGGAGTCGAACCAACAACCTGCTGATTACAAATCAGCTGCTCTGCCATTGAGCCACACCAGCATTTTTATATTGTCACGAAAGAGTTGACTTCGCGTGAACGAGAAGATTATATCATGACAAAAAAGGTTTG
>CACXBN010000278.1 GCA_902765885.1 uncultured Ruminococcus sp.
TGATTAGGGAACATCCTGCCGGAAATGAAGGAAAAAGTTCCCTAAATTAATCTTGACGTTTAGGGAACATACGGATACAATAAGCTCGAAAATGTTCCCTAAAGGAGGGCGTTAATATGTCAGTTTTCGATGAGATTCAGTTTGCTCTTCGAGAGAGGGCTGATTTGAACGCAAGACTTTCCCTTATCCCCTATGAAGGGACCCCGGAGATTAAAGAGGTCAATGGTCAGAATTACCTTTATACAAGAAAACGAGTCGGCAGCAAAGTAACATCCACCTATGTCGGGGCATATTCAGACGAGCTCCATCAATTACTCCTCCGGAACACCCGGGAAGCAAGGGAAATCAGAAAACAGCTGCGAAAACTGGACAGGTCCCTTGCTGCACTGGGATATCAGGAAGGAGAACTTCCCCCACGTGTTATTCAAAACCTGGACTTTGCCAGAGCCAATATGAAAACAAACATCTATGATCAGGCTGTTCTGGAAGGCGTTGCGACATCATTTCCACAGACAGAGGAGATCATAGAAAATGGTAAGGTCAACGGGATGACAGTTTCTGATGTCCAGAAGATTCTGAACCTGAAGCATGCCTGGGAATTCATTCTGGATCAGGACGTGATACAGGCGAAGAGTGATTACTATGTACTCTGCCATATCGCGAGGCTGGTCAATGAAGGCTTTTTCGCAGACGGCGGAAGGATCCGGGGTGTTCCCGTAACGATCGGAGGCTCATCTTATATCCCCCCTCTTCCGATAGAAGCTGAGGTCAGGGAAAGAATTGAAGGGATCCTTCAGTCTGATATGGAGGATATCGACAAATCGATCCAACTGTGTCTTTATACGATGAAAACACAGGTTTTTATTGATGGAAACAAACGGGCGGCAGTAATCTTTGCAAATCATTTCCTGATTGCTCATGGGCAGGGGTTTCTGGTGATCCCGGAGGCACATGTTGCCGATTTCAAAAAGCTTCTGGTAGCTTACTATGAAGGAACAGATGCAGAGATTATTACAGACTTTCTCAAAGAAAACTGCTGGAAGATATTTTAACAACTCAAAGCTTAAGATGCCTTGCCTGGTGCCAGCCTTCTCCGTAACAGAGCAGTGAGAAAGTCAAGAGATAATTACAGGACTGCTTGTTGAAGAAATCCCGGTAATCTCTGTCCAAAATGATGACGTTTCCTAAAAGTGACGGTCCAAACCCCTGTTTTATAGTACTTTCCGAGGGATCCTCATCGTTCAAAGCCGCAGTTTGGCCAAAAGCAGCGGTCAACAGCTGCGAAGGCGTTTGCTCGTGGAAAAATGCATGTGGTTGTGATAATGTGTAATCAGTACAGAAGAAAGGAGAAAGTGATATTATGAAAAAAATAATACTGTCGATACTTGTTGCTGTTGCTGTCTTTTTTGTGATTGTCCTGATTCAGACGCAGCTGAAGAACATGACATTTTCAGAGGCTGTTTCAAGACCGTATAATTACTTCCTTGCCGCAATTGCGTTCGTAGGGACTCTTACTGCAATGCGAAGGAAGGGGAACGAGTAAAAAAAGATGATTATAACGTCAGCGGAGCCGTTGTTGAAGATGACGGAACGAGACAAAAATGAAAATGCATTCTATTTCTCTGTATCTCTGCTGGAAGTTTAGTTTTTGGACAAAGTGCCGGTCGCTTTGTCCCATTTTTTGGTTCAGCTTCACCACACAATCGGGACAAAGTGACTGGCACGATGTCCCGCACACCGCTCATAGTAACGCGCTGAGATGGTATTAATAAAGAAGCAGATATAATCAGGATCGGGCTTGTTGTATATTTGGAGGTGTTTATGACAAAAGAAGAATATATTAAAAAAATGAATGCAGATCATGATTGGGCTCCCGGGTGGGATACCATCGAAGCTGAATTCGGAAGACTGTATCCGGGACAGAAGCCGGCACATTTTGGTACATCTATACAATCCAGGGCTATGTTCGGCGGGGATGAGTACCTGGATGGCTTTTCTGTTTATACCAATCCGGATGGGTACCTGCATCTTGTTACGTTTGGAATGACGGAACTGTACTGTGAACCCGATGCCTTCGGCGGCGAATACAGCCGATGGGGATATGAGATGACGATGAAGCTGAAGGAAGACAGCCCGGAAAACTGCATGTGGGCCATGAATATGCTGTCCAATATTGCGAGGTACACCTATCGGTCGGAGAATTATTATGATCCGGAACAA
>CACXBN010000279.1 GCA_902765885.1 uncultured Ruminococcus sp.
ACCGACCGCAAGGACGGGAAAGATACTCGCGGCGACCCCGATGGGAAGATTCGGCAACAGCGAAACCGAGCTTTCGGGAGCCGTGCTTTTCCTTCTTAATAATGAAGCAGCAAGCTTCATTACGGGGGTAACTATTCCGATAGACGGCGGTTTCTCCGCATATTCAGGTGTATGATTCAGAAAGGACAAGACAAAATGGGACAGAGAAAGATAAAATATGCAATCGCATCACCGACAAGCATGGGACTTCGCATTACTCCCCAGGACAGAATGGCTGTTCATAACAGCAATCTGTTTTATCTTCAGGCAACATCCGCTGAAAGCAATGTGCTCAATGTTTCATCATCACTCGGAAAAGAATGTCTCGTGCTGACAAAATTCGTAGAAGGAAGCCCTATGGCAGCTTTTATAAAATCTCAGCTCAGGGCAAGAAACATAAGGTACGAAGGACTTGATGTTCCTCAGGGAGGGCCATGGGGATACAGACATCAGTTCAATATAGCTGACTCAGGATTTGGCCTCAGAGCTCCCAGAGTTTGGAATGACAGGGCAGGAGAAGTAGGACGTACCCTCTCCGCGTCTGATTTTGATCTTGACAGGATTTTCGGGGAAGAAGGTGTAGGCATTCTTCACCTCTCCGGCCTTATAGCCGCAATGAGTCAGGAAACGACACGTGCTTGTCTTGATATAGCTAAGGCAGCCAAGAAGTACGGAACACTGATCAGTTTTGACCTCAATTACAGAGCTACCTTCTGGAAGGGCAGAGAGCAGGAACTGTCGGAAGCTTTCCATGAAATAGCCTCCATCACTGATATACTGATCGGAAATGAAGAAGACTTCCAGCTCTGTCTGGGCTTCCAGGGCCCTGAATCCGGCGGCAAAGAACTGGGGAGCAAAATTGACAGATTCAAAGTCATGATAGAGCAGGTAAGAGAAAAATACCCGCAGGCTATGGCATATGCCACTACACTCCGCCAGGTGATTTCCGCGAATGAACACCTTTGGGGAGCAATCCTCTGGACAGGAGGAAAATGGTATGTTGAGGAGCCGAGACCGATTCAGGTCCTTGACCGCATAGGAGGAGGAGACGGATTCTCAGGCGGATTGCTTTACGCCGTTCTTAAGGAGTGGCCTGCAGAAAAATGGCTCCAGTTCGGATGGGCATGCGGTGCTCTTGCTGCATCAAGTCTGAATGACTATGCGGAGCCCGTTGATGAAAAGCAGGTTTGGGATATATATAATGGAAATGCCAGAGTGCAGAGATAGGAGTAATAAACATGAAAAAAGCTGATATAGGTCTTATAGGACTCGCCGTAATGGGCGAAAACCTTGTAATGAATATGGAGTCCAAAGGATTCACGGTTGCCGTATTCAACCGTACTACATCCAAGGTGGATGCTTTTGTCAACGGAAGAGCTCTCGGGAAAAACATTATAGGATGCCATAGTCTTGATGAACTTATCGCAAATCTTGAAAAGCCTCGTAAAGTGTTTATGATGGTTAAGGCGGGCGAAGCTGTTGACAATATGATCGAACAGCTGTTGCCGCTTCTTGAAGACGGTGACATAATCATAGACGGCGGAAACTCACATTTCCCGGATACCATCCGCAGAACAGCATATGTTGAATCAAAGGGCAAACTGTATGTCGGTACCGGCGTTTCCGGCGGAGAAGAGGGGGCGCTCAAGGGACCATCCATGATGCCCGGAGGATCTCCTGCAGCATGGCCTTATGTAAAACCGATATTCCAGGCTATCTGCGCAAAGGTTGAGGACGGAAGTCCGTGCTGCGACTGGGTCGGAGAGAACGGAGCAGGACATTTTGTTAAAATGGTTCATAACGGAATCGAGTACGGCGATATGCAGCTCATTTGCGAAGCTTATCAGCTTATGCGTGATCTTCTCGGCCTGAGTGCTGATGAAATGCACGAAATATTCACCGAATGGAACAAGACAGAACTCGACTCGTATCTTATCGAAATTACCAGAGACATCCTGGGATACAAAGACACGGACGGTTCGCCGCTTGTTGAAAACATTCTTGATACCGCGGGACAGAAGGGAACCGGAAAGTGGACCGGGATAGCAGCACTTGACGAGGGCGTTCCGCTCACGCTCATAGGTGAAGCAGTATTTGCGCGCTGCCTGTCTGCAATGAAGGAAGAAAGAGTGGTCGCAGCCGGTACATTCAAGAGAACGATTCCCGAATTCAAGGGAGACCGCAAGGAATTTATAGAATCAATCCGTCAGGCTCTGTTTGCATCCAAGATAATATCGTATGCTCAGGGATATACGCTTATGCGCACTGCTGCTGAACACTATTCATGGAATCTCAATTATGGCGGAATCGCACTCATGTGGAGAGGCGGATGCATAATCCGTTCTGTATTCCTCGGAAAAATCAAAGAGGCATATGACAAAGATCCTGATTTGAAGAATCTCCTTCTTGATCCGTATTTCAAGGAAACCATAGAAAAACTTGTTCCCGCATGGCGTAAAGTTGCCGCTACTGCACTTGAGTACGGTGTTCCTGCCCCTGCTATGACGTCAGCTCTCAGCTATTTTGACGGATATACAACAGAACGTCTCCCTGCAAACCTTCTCCAGGCTCAGAGAGACTATTTCGGAGCACACACATATGAAAGACTCGATTCTCCGAGAGGTCAGTTCTTCCACACAAACTGGACAGGACACGGTGGCAATACTGCCGCATCAACATACAATGCATGATATAAAGCTTATAGCTCTGGATCTTGACGGGACACTGCTGGACTCCGAAAAAAGGCTGTCTGAAACAAACAGGGCAGCTCTTGAAAGAGCTGCAGCCGAAGGAGTCCATATCGTACCGACTACAGGAAGATTTTATTCCGCCATGCCGGAAAATATCCGTTCGCTTCCTTTTGTTCGCTACGTGATAGTAATAAACGGTGCAGGAATATTTGATCTTGCAGAAGAAAAAGTTCTGTACAGGGCGGAAATGAAATGGGAGCAGGCCGTCAGAATTATGGAATATCTTGATACCATGGATGTGATCTATGACTGCTATATGGACAACAGGGCATGGATGAGCGCATCGCTGAAGGAAAAGATAGATGATTTTGCCCCAAATGAACATTATCGCAGAATGCTTCATGACCTGAGAGAGCCTGTGGATGAGCTTAAAGCATTTATTGCAGAAAAAAAGCAAAGTATCCAGAAGATTCAGTTCTTTTTCAAAAATCCTGAAATGCTGGATACTCTGATTGATGATCTTTCCGCGAGATTTCCTGATGAGGCTATTTCGTCGTCCGTATTCAACAATATAGAAATAAATCATAAAAACGCGAACAAGGGCAATGCCATAACCCGTCTTTCGCATATATTGGGGTTCGGAGCAGAAAACGTTATGAGCTTCGGAGACGGCCTCAATGATCTTCCCATGATATCCGATGCCGGGATAGGCGTTGCCATGGGGAATGCTTCGGATTACATAAAAAAGCATGCCGACTATATCACGGACACATGTGACAATGACGGGGTGGCAAAGGCCATAAGCCATTTTCTCTGGGAGGGCTAAAGAAATGCATGATATTTACTTGAAGGCGAAAACGGCAAGAGGACTTTCAAAAAAAGATATTAAGGCAGCTCTTGTTGAAAGTCTGAAAAACAGAAAACTTAAAAAAGTGCTTATTCTTCCGCCGGATTTCACAAGATACCACTCGAATGCCGGGTATATCACAAATGTATACTATCATGAACTAACGAATATGGGAGTACATGTTGACATTATGCCTGCTCTCGGCACTCATGTAGCAGTCACCGAAAGCCAGTGGAATGCCATGTTCGGCGATATTCCGTACGAAAAAATGCTCGTTCACAACTGGAGAACCGATGTTGTGAAACTTGGCGAGGTCCCGACTGAGTTCGTTAAAGAAATAACAGAAGGACTCTGGACGGAACCGGTAAGCGTGGAAGTCAATAAACTTATCATGGACGAAAGTTATGATCTGATCATATCTCCCGGACAGGTAGTACCGCATGAGGTTATCGGAATGTCAAACCATGCCAAAAATCTCTTTGTTGGTGTAGGCGGATCGGATATGATAAACAAGTCTCATATGATCGGCGCAGTATACGGCATGGAGAGAATGATGGGGAAAGACTACACACCCGTACGGAAACTGTTCGATTACGGTATGGAGCATTTCCTGTCAAAAAGACCGATTATGTTTGTCCTTACGGTAACAACAGCCCCCGGAGGCAAAATAAAGACTCACGGTGTGTTCATCGGAGAGGGAAGAGAATGTCTTACTAACGCTGTCAAGCTTGCCCAGCAGAAGAATATAGATTTTGTTCCTCACGGACTCAAAAAATGCGTGGTGTATCTTGATCCCTCGGAATTCAAAAGCACATGGCTGGGAAATAAGGCGATATACCGTACGAGAATGGCTATGGCAGACGGGGGGGATCTTATAATCCTTGCTCCGGGTGTTGAGAGATTCGGTGAAGATAATATCGTTGACGGCCTTATCCGAAAGTACGGGTACAGAGGACGGATACATACACTTGAGGAATTCAGGAAACCCGAAAACGAAGACCTGAGATCTAACATGGGGGCAGCCGCCCATCTTATTCACGGATCCTCTGACGGCAGATTCAGCATAACATACGCCGTAAAGAATATTACAAGAGATGAGATTGAGAGCGTCGGATTCAATTCCGCGGATTATGATGAAATATCAAAGAAATACGACCCCGAAAAACTGTCTTACGGTGTGAATGTGGTTGATGGAGAAGAAATATATTTCATACCGAATCCCGCATTGGGACTGTGGATAAACAGAGAAAAGTTTGAGGAATAGGAGAAACTATTTATGAAGGAAACACTGAAAAAACTTTTGGCTGCAACAAATCTTTATTTATATGAAAATTCAGTTGATGAAGCCGAAGGAACCGCATGTGCGATCGTGAAGAACGATCACGAAAAGCTACTCGCAGTAACAGGTTCAAAATCCGACCTGTTTACCGGTGAAGAAAAAAACGGACTCTTACTGTGCCCGCTCACAAATGAAAACGCAGAGGCGCTTCAAACCATATTCCCTTATACAAAGCCAAAAAGCCACAAGGGTCACAGATTCACGATGGGTCTTGGCGACCGTCTGGGGCTTGCGACACCCGGTCACATCCGTGCGCTCAAGGGTTATGATATCTATCCCGTTTTTGCCCAGCAGTCTATAAGAGAACTTAATCTGACACACAGAACCTTCCGTGATGTTATAAGTGCAGCATCATTCAATGTATTCCAGGAAGGATACAAAGGAGGTTTCGGAGCCGACGGAGATCATCTTAAGACAAAAGACGAAATAAAGTACGCTCTCGAATCCGGATGCACCATGGTGACTCTCGACTGTTCGGAAAAGATTAACACCAAAGCTGCTGCCTTCAGTGATGAAGAAGTTGCATCTGCATATTCTGTTCTTCCGGAGAATGTGAAGAATCACTATGAGGACACATATCTCGGCAAAGATTTTCCGATTCTTGGAAAAATAAGCGAAGCTGAACTCAGACGATTCGTCATAGTTTTCTGGAAGGCTGTCGATCATGCCATAGAATGCTATAACTATATAGATGAAATAAAGACCGTGGATGTGGATTTTGAACTGTCCATAGACGAGACACTTACTATCACCACTCCTGCCGAGCATTTTATCATAGGGAATGAACTGCATAGCGCGGGAATCACTCCCATCAGCTGTGCTCCTCACTTTACGGGACAGTTTGAAAAGGGAATTGAATATGCCGGAAATCTTACGGCTTTCGAGCGTGACTTCAAAGTCCATCAGGAAATAGCGGATCATTTCGGATACAAGTTGTCGCTTCACTCCGGATCCGATAAGTTTGCTGTGTTCTCAACTGTCGCAAAGGTAACTAAAGGCAATGTACATGTTAAAACCGCAGGTACTAACTGGCTGGAAGCTATGAGAGTGGTCGCGGAAGTAGACCCGTCGCTATATCGCAGAGCACACAAATATGCGATAGAACATCGCCCGGAAGCTGAAAAGTATTACCATGTTTCAACAAATGTTTCTGAGATTCCCGACATTGATCTGCAGAATGATGCATATCTTCCCGAGTATTTAAACATGCCGGCCTCAAGGCAGACGATTCATATAGCATATGGACTTCTGCTGGATACAGAATGGTTCAGAAACGAGTTTTTCAGATGCATATTTGACAATGAAGAACTTTACTATACATTCCTTGAAAAACACAT
>CACXBN010000280.1 GCA_902765885.1 uncultured Ruminococcus sp.
CGAACTTTATGTCATCTCTTTCCTCTGCAACTTCATCAACAATCGGGGAAAGCATTTTGCACGGACCGCACCATTCAGCCCAGAAATCAATAAGAACTGTTTTGTCTGATTTTACTACTTCCTCTTCAAAATTATCTTTAGTAAGCTTAACGATTGCCATGTCTTTTTCCTTTCTTTCTGTTTTATTTCTTTTATATACAAACCCTGCAAACCCGAATGGGGCAAGCTCGGAAAGTAATACTTTATTATTCTCCAGCTTTCCGCTGCACGAGGTAAATTCAATTCCTGCCGGTTCATATGGCAGATATACTTCAGGATTGTCGATTGCGTCCGGGAACATGTTCCATATACCGACTGCTACTTCATTATCATCATATGCCGTAATTATGTAAACATCAGGACTGCCGGTGATTTTTGCCAGAAGTTTCTTTCCTGAGATCCACTCTGCATTTTCATACATTTCTTCCTGTCTGATGTAGTTTCTGAAAAGCGTAGACTTTTCCGCCGGATCAGGATTTGATACGATGAAATAGATTGCAAACTTCTGCCCATTTTTGTTTTCATAACGCGCTGCCGATATTCTTCCGTCGGAGAATCTGCCAAGGATCTCAGCTTTTTCATCTACTGAAAAAAGTGCAAATTTTCCTCCGATATTCACGGTTATTTCTCCTGATTTCGTGTGTGTCTCAAAACCGGAGCCGTTATCGGCATACATTGCTTCTTTTTTATCTGATATTCCCTGCATTCTTACTCCTACGTCAATTCCGCGTTTCGCAAGAATATCCGCAGCAGTGGCATCAAGTATAGCACCGTCTTTAATATCTTCCTCTTTGACATATTTGGCATTCTCGCCAAAAACAGCCGGAACGCCTTCGTCAAATGAAAGAGGAACCGATGTGGATGTAAGATATTTTGTTGAGAATCCTCTGAAACAGTTATATGCGTAATTGTTGCTTTCAAGAGGATCATCAAATAATTCCTGATTCCGGAACAGCTTGTAATATTCTATAGGTCTGATACCGGTGATCGTCTTCCCGGAAAACATTCTTTCGATATTGTGGAAAAGAGCACTGTCCTTGACATGTTTGTCGATGTATCCTGTCTCATATCTGGGAGATGCAGCGTAATCAAGCATATATTTGAGTATTCCCGTAAAATGAGAATCAGCTCTGCACACAGAATCAGCAATTTCCAGATATGCAGCAGGAGTCATAAATCTTGGCCTTGGGTAAACGTCTCCTTCAAAAAGGATTTCAGCACCTGTTTTTTTCTGCCAGCTCTCTGTCCATTTTGCTATCATTCTTTCTATCGTAACTACATTTGCGAGCTCTTCACCGGTTTTTGCCCAGTAAGGCGCACCTATAAGCCTCAAAAACGGTTTTGTATTAGGTCCTGCAAGCGCATCGCATATCTCCATGAAATCTGCCCCGTCAAGTCCGATAACCGACGGTGCAAGACAAAGGCCCATCCTGCATTCGGGATTCACGGTGTCAACGGCTTCACGGTACTTTCTTGCAAGGTAAAGCATATCGTCTCTGAGCATTTTCATCCAGGCATCACGATACTTGCTTTTACCTCCGGAATAGACTTTTTTCTTTATATCATCGGCGGTCAGGTCTTCTCCTACAATGCTGCAATATTTTTTTACATGAGACTTGCACAAACATCCGGCATAGAAATCAAGGCCATGAGAATGCATTCTCCAGTCGTCGTCGATAATTATTATTCTGGCTCCCGCTCTAGCGGCCATTTTGGCCCATTCGGTCACATCTTCTATGAACTTTTCGTCAGCGCAGCAAAAACCGCAAGTACTTTCGGATCCCAGACTCACGAAGCTTTCATATGCGAATTTTTCGCTGCTTTCGCCGCCGTGACCCATTGATTCGCCTATCCAGTAACCGCACTCAATACCGTTGCTTTCATATTCTTCTATTATGGTTTTGAGTTCTTTTTCAAATTTGTGAGGGTTGATTCTTTTCCCCTCCGGGGTATCAATAAAGCTTCTGGCGCTTGATAAAAAAACTTTCGTGCATTCCGCTCTTTTTATTTCATCAAGCGTCTCTTGCATCGGGAAATTCTCCCTTAGCATAACTGGTATATATACTGAATACATTTTTGCCTCCGGATTTATGCTTTTTCTGATGCTATTATACCATACCGTTTTTTTAAAAACAATTAAATAATACCCACGGCATGTGCAGCATTTGTGATTATTCCGCAATAGTATTGAATATTCAATAATTAAAGGCAAGATACCGTCAAAAATATGTTAGTTACTACCATAGACATCAAGATCTCAGAATGATATAATTTCTCACATGAATGATGAGAAGAACAACGGAGAGACTTATGATAATCACTGCTGACATAGGCAACAGCAATATCACGGTAGGCGGATTTGAAAACGGTGATTTGAATTTTGTTTTCCGCATTTCAACAGTTACCGGCAGGACAAGTAATGAGTATGCATCACTGCTCGTCAATTCAGTGCTGCTGAATTTCAAAAGGAGCATCACTGTTGATGGAGCATGCATTTCTTCCGTTGTGCCTCCACTGACCTCTGTTTTTTCTGATGCGATAAAACTTGCATTTGACTGCAAGGAAGTCATTTGTCTGGCTCCGGGAGTCAAGACCGGTGTTACGATACACTGTGACGATCCTTCATCGGTAGGTGCCGACATAATCTCGGCATGTGCGGCCGTAAGCAACATCTATTCAAAACATGCGATCATAGTTGATTTCGGAACCGTAACGAAAATAACCCTCATGAAAAAGGATAGTGTTTTTTCCGGTGTTTCATTTATGCCCGGAATCACCATAGGTCTCAAGGCGATGTCAAGCGAAACTGCTCAGCTCCCTTATGTAGGCCTTGAAAACGCGCTCTCACCGCTTGGAAAAAACACCATTGACAGCATTAAAGCAGGAGCGATATTCGGAAATGCGTCGATGGTAGACGGAATGATCGACAGGATATGCGAAACCGAAGGTGAAGATTATCCGTTATATGCGACAGGCGGACTTGCGGGTTTCATAGTTCCGCATTGCAAACACAATCTGGTAAATGATGAAAATCTGATTTTAAAAGGACTTTTGTTCATATATCAAAAAAATCACAGGTAACAGTCAATTATTTGTCCTAAGGACTTAAATAAAAAAATGCGTTGTACCTTTTACGGACGACAGCAAGGAGGAAAAATTGAATAACAGCAGTTTTAAAAAAATCTCGACTAAAACTATCGTTCTCGGGGCTATTCTCACAGCCATCGTGATAGTTCTGCAGCTTTTAGGAACATTTATTCGTTTCGGGCCTTTTCAGATTTCGCTTGTTCTTGTACCGATAGTAATAGGAGCTGCGACCTGCGGTACCGCTATAAGCACATGGCTTGGGTTTGTTTTCGGTGTGGTGGTACTGCTAAACGGAGATGCAGCAGCATTTCTTGCAGTATCGGTACCCGGCACAATTATCACTGTTCTGTTAAAGGGAATCTTGTGCGGACTGGCTGCAGGGCTTGTATATAAAGCCTTTGAAAAGAAAAACACGCTTATTGCAGTGATTCTTTCGGCGATTGTATGTCCAGTAGTCAATACAGGAGTCTTTATCATAGGCGTCTTCGTGTTCTTCCTTGACACGATCACAATGTGGGCTGCAAGTGAAGGACGTGATGTAATTCCATACATTTTCCTTGTATTGGTCGGAGGAAATTTCCTGTTCGAATTACTGTTCAATCTCGTACTCAGCCCGTCTATAGTCAAGATCATAGAGTACTGGAACAAAAAATTCAAAAAATAAAACATATGCGCCTTGATATCAGTTCACAGAAATCAAGGCGCATTTTTTTATTTTATGTTATTTGAAATTACTGAGCGGCTTCAACGATTGAAGCGAATTTCTCGGGAACGAGAGAAGCTCCTCCGATAAGTCCGCCGTCCACATTATATTTACCGAGAAGATCAGCTGCATTTTTGTCATTCATGGATCCTCCGTACTGGATCGTCATGCCGTCTGCAGTTTCTTTACCATAGAGTCCTTCTACGACTTTTCTGATAAGGCAGCATACTTCTTCAGCCTGGTCCGGAGTTGCAGTCAGTCCGGTTCCGATAGCCCAAACAGGTTCATAAGCTATAATAACATTTTTTATAAGTTCATCGGATATTCCTGCAAGATCGAGTTTTGTCTGCATCGATACTATCTCTGATGTAATCCCGGCCTGTCTTTCCTCGAGAACTTCGCCAAGACACATTATGACCTT
Source organism: uncultured Ruminococcus sp. (assembly GCA_902765885.1). Taxonomy (GTDB): domain Bacteria; phylum Bacillota; class Clostridia; order Oscillospirales; family CAG-272; genus UMGS1696. The sequence goes on from CACXBN010000280.1 coordinate 4,251, forward strand.
AAGGCCTGCATTAAGCGCTGCTTTTGTTCTCTTGTTGACTGTCTCATCAGTCTCACCGAAATACTGTCTTCTTTCGGAATGTCCTACTATAACATACTCTATTCCTGACTCAACAAGCATTTTCGCGGATACTTCGCCTGTAAATGCTCCTTTTTCTTCAAAGTGAACATTCTGTGCGCCTATTTTTACGTTAGTTCCCTTTGCGGCATTTACTGCTGCGGGGATATCGATGAACGGAACGCAGAGAACTACTTCACATCCGTCTTTTCCTTCGGTAAGTGCTGCGGTTTTTTTAACAGCTTCTTCGGCCTCACAGGGAGTCATATTCATTTTCCAGTTCCCTGCAATAATTACTTTTCTGAGCTTTTTATCCATAACAATAAAGAATCTCCCGTTATATTATTTCATAAATACAGGGAAGTTTTTTTACTTCCCTGTTGTTTTTCATATTATATTATTTGTCAAGCAGACATGCAATACCTGGAAGTTCCTTGCCTTCAAGGAATTCGAGGGATGCGCCACCACCGGTGGAAATGTGAGTCATCTTATCAGCAAATCCCAGTTTTTCAACTGCAGCAGCAGAATCACCGCCGCCTATGATGGAAACAGCGCCTGATTCAGCAACAGCCTTTGCAACAGTTCTAGTTCCGCCTGCAAAGTTTTCCCACTCGGAAACACCCATGGGTCCGTTCCAAACTATCGTTCCGGCACCTATAAGGGACTTGGAGAACAGCTCCTGTGTCTTCTCGCCGATGTCAAGACCCATCCAACCGTCCGGGATAGAATCGGAGTAAATTCTCATGAATGTGGTATCTTCTTTATATTCGCGGCCGATAATATTGTCAACGGGAAGAATGAAAGCTACACCCTTCTCATGAGCTTTTTCAATGAGATTTCTCGCAAGATCGAGCTTGTCCTCTTCACAGATCGAAGTACCTGTTGTACTGCCCATTGCTCTGAAGAATGTGTATGCCATTCCACCGCCGATTATAAGCATATCAACTTTATCGATGAGGTTATTGATAACGCCTATTTTATCAGAAACCTTTGCTCCGCCGAGAATAGCAACGAAAGGTCTGACAGGATCTGCAAGAGCCTTGCCCATTATGGATATTTCTTTCTGAATGAGATATCCGCATACTGCCGGAAGGTAGTCTGCTACACCTGCTGTAGAGCTGTGAGCTCTGTGTGCTGTTCCGAATGCATCGTTCACATAGATTTCGGCAAGTGATGCGAGTTTTTTTGAGAACTCGGGATCGTTCTTTTCTTCCTCAGCATGGAATCTGACATTTTCAAGAAGCATTACGTCGCCCTCTTTGAGAGCTGCAGCCTTAGCCTGTGCGTCTTCTCCTATAACATCTGCCGCAAGAACAACTTCCTTATTAAGCTTTTCAGACAGTCTTTTTGCAACGGGTGCGAGAGAATACTTCATATTGAACTCGCCCTTCGGTCTTCCAAGGTGAGAGCAAAGTATTACTTTTGCATGGTTCTTTATCAGATACTCGATTGTAGGGAGAGCTCCGACAATTCTGTTTTCATCTGTAATGACACCGTCTTTGAGCGGGACGTTGAAATCACATCTGACGAGGACTTTTTTACCTCTGACGTCAATGTCTTCAACTGACTTTTTGTTGTAATCCATATTTTTCTCCTAGTTATATATTGTTTGTGAACATCAAATTTTGACTGGATAAGTATAACATAAATAGCAAAACCTTGCAACATGATTTATATACAACAAATGCTTTTAAATGTGTCTTTTCTTGTCTATTTTCTTTAATAACCATGCACAGAATATAAATATGGTGTATAATACAGCTTGCAGGGGAACTTTCTTTTCCATTGAGAAGTCAAAACAGAAAAAAAGCGAAAGATAAAATAATACATAAAATAATTATGAAAAGAATATTGCTGATACTTTTATCCGCAGTCATACTTTTATCGACTGCCTCATGCGGTAAAAAATCAAAAGAACAGATTGCAAAAGATATGCGAAAGAAAATGGAGCAGGAGATTCACTCAATGGTTGTAGACAAAAACTCCGGAAAGTACGATAAACAGTTCGATGAAGAATACAACCACAACACACTGATAATCTCCTACGATCCGAAATGCAACTACAATGAACTCATGGATATCTGTGCAAAGTACAAGTTCGAAATATTATACGAAATGGAAAACTTTTCCATGATTACTGTCATGCTGGACCATGCTTACACAGATGAGGAAATGGACAGTATCATAGCAGAACTTGAAAATTATGATATAATTCTGGGTGCAATGAAGGATTATATACAGCATTTGAATTAAGAAAAAATACCATTAATTATTGACTTTCCGGATTATTTTTGATAGACTAAGCGATGTTGACATTGATGAAAGAAAATAGCAGATATCTTCTTACAGAGAACCGGTGTGTGGTGCGAACCGGCAGAAGAAAAGCTTATTCCACTTTCGGAGTCCGGGGGTCGTGTCCCTTAACACACATTATCAGAGGTCAGAGATGACGAAGCTGGGTGGCACCACGGTTATTCCGTCCCAAGCATATTGCTTGGGACTTTTCTATTTATGAAAGGATGAGACAAAGAAATGATTGACATCAAATTTTTAAGAGAGAATCCCGAAGTTGTTAAGCAGAATATCAGAAATAAGTTTCAGGACAGCAAACTTCCTCTTGTTGATGAAGTGATTCGACTCGACTCTGAAAACAGAGCCATTATTCAGGAAGCCGATCAGCTTCGATCCAACAGAAACAGACTATCCAAAGAGATTGGCGTTCTTATGGGAAAAGGTCAGAAAGAAGAAGCAGAGAAAGTCAAAGCAGAAGTGGCCAATCAGTCAAACCGTCTTGCTGAATGTGAGAAACTGGAAGAAGAACTGGCAGGAAAAATCAGAGACATCATGCTCATCATTCCGAACATAATTGATCCCAGCGTACCGATCGGAAAAGATGACTCCGAAAACGTCGAAATAGAAAGATTCGGTGAACCTGTCGTTCCTGATTTTGAAATCCCCTACCATACCGATATCATGGAACGTTTCTGCGGAATAGACCTTGATTCTGCCAGACGCGTAGCCGGAAACGGATTTTACTACCTCATGGGAGACATTGCAAGACTTCATTCCGCAATGACAGCCTACGCAAGAGATTTCATGATCAACCGCGGATTCACATATGTCATTCCCCCGTTTATGATCAGATCAGATGTGGTTACCGGAGTTATGAGCTTCGCGGAAATGGACGCGATGATGTATAAAATCGAGGGCGAAGACCTATACCTTATCGGAACTTCTGAACACTCAATGATAGGAAAATTCATAGATCAGATAATTCCAGAAGCAGAACTTCCGTACACCCTGACAAGCTATTCTCCTTGCTTCAGAAAAGAAAAAGGAGCTCACGGTATAGAGGAGAGAGGCGTTTACAGAATACACCAGTTCGAAAAGCAGGAAATGATAGTAATCTGCAAGCCCGAGGACAGCATGACCTGGTATAACAAACTCTGGCAGAATACAGTTGATTTCTTCAGAACGCTCGATATTCCGGTACGCACACTTGAATGCTGCTCCGGAGACCTTGCCGATCTAAAAGTTAAATCATGCGATGTAGAAGCATGGTCGCCTCGTCAGAAGAAATACTTTGAAGTTGGCAGCTGCTCGAATCTCGGAGACGCGCAGGCAAGAAGATTAAAGATCAGAATCAACGATAACGGTAAGAAGTATTTTGCTCACACACTAAACAATACAGTTGTAGCACCGCCGAGAATGCTCATTGCTTTCCTCGAAAACAATCTTCAGGAAGACGGAACGGTAACCATTCCCGTGGCTTTGAGACCGTATATGGGCGGAATCGAAAAACTTATTCCAAAGAAATAAGACAACTAAGACAACCTAAAAAGCATCGTTGCGATAACAGTCGCATCGATGCTTTTTGTTTAATCATGATTTTATTTCAGTGGTCTCTTCCGTATCTGTTTCAGTTTCCTTTTCAGTTTCCAGTTTGTTATTTTCAGTGAATCTGAACTTGATCTCTTCATATGCACTGCGCATCAGACCGGAGTAATTATCCGCCCATTTGTCCGATACAAGACTTAAAGCGATAACATCATGAGTAGCTTCTTTCAGTTTCCGGTATTCGTTCCCGTATGCTATGGAAAAATCAAAATAAGGAGAAGAAAAGATCTCATCTATAATTTTATCCTGTCCATATCCGTACGAATAGTTTCGAAAAAGTTCATCTTTGTAATTAAGAAATACATGTTCGGCGGAAGCTGCATTATGATGAAGCATCATAATAAACGATTGCCCGGTGTCGGTACCCTTTGAGGGAATCGCCTGAACGAGCGCATCGGAACCCATCAATGATCTGTAACTGTCTTTATCTTCATATTTCGGAAGCGGGAGAAACATATAACCGTCTGTATCTGACAGAGCTGACAAAGGCGCAATCGCGGCTTTACCGCTTATATCCCCGGGTTTATATTCACATATGCCCATAACGTCTCTGAACAAATCCACCTGAGAAGAAAATGAAGCCTTTTTATATCCCAGTATGGGTGCCCTTCTGTCTTTTGTGAGAGTATAATAATTGCCGTTAGATATAAAAATCTTATCTATAAGAGTATCTCTGTCATAATCGGATATAAAACCTGTTTCTGCAGCATCTAAAATCTGTAAAAAGAGATCCCATGTCCACTTCCCGTTCAGAACAACATCTGATATATCGTCGAATGAATATCCGGATTTTTCCAGAGATGCTACCGGCAGGAACACAACGGAAATGTCAGACGGCACGATAGTGGAAAGACCGCTGATTGCAAAAGCAGCCTGTCCGCCGGATAGGGCAAGAAATGAAGAATAATTCAAATATTCACAATCCGGTTCAAAAGCTTCTGAAAGACTCAGATCATATAACAAATTCTCTTCTCTGTACTTGTATATGCTTTCTGATTTCAAAAATAAAGCGTTAGCGTACATCGTTTCCGATTTATTGCTTTTTTTTATGCTTTCAAAAAGAGACTCTGACGTATAGTCACCGTATTTCAGTTTGACATTAAGTGCGCTTTCAAGAACAGAATCGCGAATATACTCATATCTCTTTACACAATCAGGTTCATCCTCATATGATTGTGATATTTCTCTTGCTATAAAGAACAAATCACCTTTATAATCGTACTCCGGCAAAATATTTCTGAAATCTTCATATGAGCGATAAGATATGTCTCTTTCTACCAGTTCATACTCGGAAAAATCATATGCTTCGTAATCATATGGATCACTTCCGTTTATGTCAGATTCTTTATCTGATATGTCGACGACGGTGATAAGCCCGCATGAAGACAGCACGGAGACGGTTAGCATCATTATCAGAACCGCCCGTAATATTTTAAGTATCGTATTCGTTTTACACATTTAATTTTTTTACTCTTCTCTTTATCATACGAACATCCCTGAGCATTTTCAGGCTGTCTGATACCAGTTTGATCTTGCTTTTTTTATGATTGATTATCCTGACGGGATACTCTTCTATAACAGCTCCCATTTTTTCGGAAATCATAAGGAACTCAAGATCAAAAGCCCATCCATTGACTTCGCACAAGGCAAATGCTTTTCTGCCTCTTTCTCCTTTGAACATCTTAAGCCCTGTTTGTGAATCACTGTGCTTGAATCCTGCAAAAAACGAAAGAAGTTTCAAATATGTTTTTGATGCCAGTTTTCTCATAAAACCGTATCCTGAGTAACCGTCTTGAGATATTGCTCTTGATCCGAGGAGTATATCCGCATTTCCGCTTTGAAACTTTTCCAGCATTTCAACGATAATATCGACACCATATGCAAGATCGCAGTCTGTGTAAACAATAATATCTCCCGAAGAATCGAGAACTCCGAGTCTGACAGCCTTACCCTTCCCGGAATTCACTTTTTCGTTATGGATGATCACTTTGCCGTGTTCGAGGCTCTTGTCCTCTACATATTTTTCAAGCAATTCTATACATCCGTCCTTTGAACCGTCATTGGAGAAAATAATCTCATAGTCATATTTTTTCTCCGGCAGCTTTGCTTCAAAACATTTTACAAGTTCATCATAACACGCTAAAATGTTTTCTTTTTCATTGAAAACAGGGATTACAACAGAAAGTTTCATAAAACAACTACCGTTTTCTAAAAATATTAATATTCACATCAATTGTCAGGCCCAGAGAGTTTATGTCTGACAGCTTTTTCTTTCCTTCTTGATTTGTCTTGTAATAAAATGGAGTCATTGCAAACAGATTCATGATATCCTCATTGTTATCCAGAAATATCCTTTTTTGCATTCTGTCTGTTCTGAGAAGTTCAAATCGCGAATCCGCTTCTGGGACTTTCTCATTATACTCGACATTCTCATATATGATTTTTCTCATCTCATCAAGATGCTTTGTTCCCGAAGAGACGACCACAATCATGCCATCGTCTTTAAGAATTCTGAAGGCCTCGTTCCATGCTATTGGTGCAAACATGCTTAAAGCAAAGTCAAACAAATGATCGTATACCGGTAGTCTGAAAATATTGGCCGTTACAAAATACACAGCAGAAGAAGATCCGGCCGTCGAAATCACTCCTCCATCATCGAGGAGTTTTTTCCTTCCGGCTCTACGGCAGGAATAGTACGATCCGTACTTTGATGCATCGAAACCTATTCCGAGAATATCTCCGTTATATTTTTCGGCTATTCTGCATGTATGGTATCCTACTCCTGAA
>CACXBN010000281.1 GCA_902765885.1 uncultured Ruminococcus sp.
CGATTTGTCCAGATCGAAAAAGCTCTTTGTGTCTGATTCAATGTCTCCGACTTCAAAGTATTCTTTGTCTGTCGTGGCTCTGGGATTATTCCCGCCTGCTCCGTTTATGAGTATGTCGCACGGCCCGAAATCTTTACGTACTTCTTCTGCTACTTTTTCGCATATTTCCTTGTCGAGCACATTGCAGCAGTATGCTTTTGCCACTCCGCCCTCTTCATTGATCTCATCCGCAAATTTCCTTGCGCTGTCCTCCTGAAGGTCAAGAAGCGCTACTTTTGCGCCTGCTCTTGCGAGCACTTTTGCAAACATGGAGCAAAGCACTCCGCCGGCTCCTGTTACTACCGCCACCTTGCCCGTAAGGTCGGTGTCGATCACATTTTTTCTCATTTCAACTGTCTCCTTGTCTATATGTTTCTGACAGCAAATATTGTAACATAACAGGTATGCATATTCAATAGTTTTGCCCCGTGCAGGTGACACGAATATTCGTTGTTTAAAGGAAAAACGGCATGGCTTTCGCCACACCGATAGGTCCCATATGTTCAGTATATATTATTATTCATTTCCGGAGAACACCCATGAGTCAAGTTCTCTCAGATTACCGAATGAAAATCCCTCATCGATCAGGTATTCTATGATCCAGTCAAGCAGTCTCTCGGTCTCCGGAACCGCTTCGTGCATAAGCAGAATAAGAGGCACATCGGAATCAAGATACTGTTTTATTCCGGTATCAAGAGTTGATATCAGGGTTTCCTTAATGAAACTGTATGAATCCTCGTCATCGCCTGATGTGTAGAGAACTGCATCATTTGTGGCTACATTCCAGTCAAAAGTTCTGTAACCCCTGTCTTCCAGGACATAAAGGAAGTCATTCCTCTTTTCCTTATCAACATAAGGTCCGATTGAACCTCCCGGGAAACGGAACATTTTTTCTCCTTCGCTCAGCTGTATTCCCGCTTTATCAATGGCGTTCTCCCACTCATCTATTTCGAGGCCGAATGCCCATGCAGAGGCATACAGTGACTTGTATTCGTGAGAATATGAATGGCATGCTAAATTGTGGCCTCTTTCATATATTGCCCTGGCTGCATCAGGATAATTATCTATGCCTTTACCAAGGGTAAAAAATGTGGCATTTATCCCGTAATTATCAAGAGTGTCCAGAATTTTTCCGGTGCCCTCAGCAGTAGGTCCGTCATCGAATGTAAGATATATTACCCTTTCGTCACCGGGTTCTGCTTTTTTCGCCTCTTTCACGTCACTGACAAACAGTATCACCTTTTCTCCCGGTACGAAATAAAGTGATTTTTCCGAACGCAATCCTGAATAGTGAGCCGCAAACACATCTCCTGCGGGAGACGTGTTTTTTCTGTATTCAAGATCATATTCTATGCCCTTCTCCTCAAGAATTTCGCTTATTATATCGACTGAATGATTATCCGGTATTTCAACTCTTATATATAGAGATGTGTCGACATTCTCATCATCCGGGTTTCCAAGATATACGGCATACTCTCCCAGTGACTTTATAGTAGCTTCTCTCCTGGAATCGTTATATGCGCTTTCAAAAACTTCTGTTCTGAAATGCTGCCTGATCACCGGTGAAACTGTTGTGTCCGGAGAGGCCGGAGAAGCCGAAGGAAACTCGGCATCGGATGCCGGATCTGGATTCATGAATCCGATTATTTCACCGATTTCGTCTCTGAAAAGGCTGAAGTTTTCGGCTATCACGTCGCCCAAACTCTTCTCTCCTTCACCGCATGAAACAAGCAGAAGCGAAATGAGCAGAAAAAGCAGTAATAATTGCAAATACTTTCTGATCGTTTTAACCATTTTGTTTATTGTTCCTTCTGATTCTCTTCACTCCGGTGCATTTTCCGCTTGATTCATCGATTTCGAACAGAATTCCGTTTATATAGCAATTACCGTGAGCTTTCTCAAACCTTACGGGAATTTTAGTTGTGAACTTTTGGATTATATTTTCGGTCTTTACACCTATTATGCCGTTTTCGGATCCGCACATTCCGACATCCGTTATGTATCCGGTACCTCCCGGAAAAACAGTTTCATCTGCTGTCTGAACATGTGTATGTGTACCGAAGACCGCCGAGAGCCGTCCGTCAAAATATCTGCCGATGAACAGCTTTTCGGAAGTTGCTTCCGCATGGACATCACATATCGACACACTGTATTTTCCCTGCATAGATGAGAGGATCTTTTCAATGGCTTTTTCCGGCGCCTCCACAGGTTCCATAAACACCCTTCCCACAACGTTCATGACAAGGACCGGATAGCCTTTCGCTTCTGTGAGAATGTATCCGATTCCCGGGGCTTCGTCAGGATAATTCGCCGGTCTGATCATGTATTCCGCATCATCAAGCATTCCATACACTTCCTGCCATTTCCATGTATGGTTTCCGCCTGTTATGATGTCCACTCCGCAGTCATAAAGCCTTTTTGCCGATGTGGTAGAGATGCCGTTGACATCAGCGGAATTTTCTCCGTTTGCTATCACAAGATCAGCACCCAGTTCTTCTCTTAGTTTTCTTAATGTTCCTCCCGATTCAAGAAACGAAAGTCCGTCGGGTGAGACAACATCACCGAGGCATAATATTTTTATCATAATTTAATTCCCATTTTTAAATCATCAAATTATCGAAAAACCGTCCGCACAATAATGCAGACGGTAATTTTATGTTGTTTCTGATCAATACTGCATTCCGCGTCTGCGCTTATTGTAATTGGAGCGCGGATTTACAATTTCTCGCCAGTCGAGGTCGCCGCGGTCAAGCGCACAGATAAGGACCTCAGCGGTAGCGATATTCGTGGCTATCGGTACATTGTGAACGTCACACATTCTCAGAAGATTGAGGTCTGCTTCGTCAAAATTATCCTGGCTCGTGCTTCTGAAATAAAGGAGCACATCAATCTCATTGTATGACAGTCTTGATGTTATCTGTTGGGTTCCTCCCTGCTTTCCGGGGAGCAGTCTCTCTATCTGGAGTCCGGTAGCTTCAGACACGTATTTCCCTGTAATATTTGTTGCGCAAATTTTGTGTTTTGACAAGATACCGCAATATGCGATACAGAATTGGGTCATCAATTCTTTTTTGGTATCATCAGCAATGAGTGCAATATCCATCCTAGCAATCCTTTCCAGATAATCTATATAAACTAAATTTTTACTATAGTATTTTATGACGCTTTCCGAAAAAAGACTTCATACCTTCGAAAAGTCTTACATCGTATCCGCTAATCCTCTTTGCTATATTGGAATAGGCAATGGTTGTGGGCGAATTAACTTCGGGAAGTTTTCCCCTGTCCTGAATCCACTGCAGCTTTTTGTCGAAAGGAACGACTCCCACGCACGGCAGCGAACTAGCATCGATAATTTCTATTATCCCCGCGCGCTTCTCTTTTTTTACTGCCTGCAGATCAAATGAACAGACAACAAGCCTGATTCTTTTTGCTCCCGCATCTTCCAGCTGAGCTGATGCATAATCAGCGGCTCTCACTGATGTTTTTCCCTGTTCGGAAACCACGAGGGTCAGATCAAACAGATCGGCAAAATCGCAGGCATACTCCACTCCGCCGCCTGTATCGCAGATAAACACATCATAGTCGGTTGATTCAAGTATGCTTTCTATTCCCTTTCTCATTGCCTCGTGCATCGTCAAACCAAGTTTTGATGAAACAAAGCGCAGTCTGTCAATGCTGCAGGCGGGAATAAGGCTGAGATTATCTATGTCGTCGGCAGGAGATACGGAAACAGCAACATCTTTAACGTCGTCTCCCTCAATTACATCAGCGAAATCAGACACGGTGGTATCTTCTGCATCAAGCAGCATATCGAGGCTCCTGCTGGCAATGTCGGTATCAATCAGCAGAACTTTCTTGTACTGTCTTGAAAATGCGACAGCAAGCCCTACGGCGGTGGTGCTTTTCCCGACTCCGCCTTTAGAAGAAGCAATAAGCAACTTGCTGTATGCAGGCATATTATACCTCCGGATCCGATATGGACAAACTATTTTGTGTTTCCTATTCGTTTTTAGATTATATCATTTATTCCATGTCATTGTCAACAAAGTTACACTCTTTTAATAAAAGAAATATAGCAAAATAATCAAACGAGCAATGGTTCACTAAAAAATAGTTTTTCACAACTGTATTGTTCTATTTCTGCTGTGGCAATAAAGCAAAACAAAAAATTCAGGCTAAAAAACAGGCTGGCAGAAGCAATTATTCTGTTGTGTTAATTTTTTATGAATTCATTTATTTATGGCCTGCTCGTTTTTCCGCAATGTATGCCTGTAATGGACCACCTCTCTCAGATAAAATGAATACCGTCCCTCTGTTTATGTAAAATAAACAATAGTAAGTCCGTTTGAATTTGATATTTTTCCTATTATACCTATTGATTTAGTAGGTATTAAGGAGTATTATTTCATCATCAAAAATGCTTGGATACATTTTCCGGGCCGGAGGTGCATATGATCAGTTCAAAATCAGTCAGGTCGGTCACTCACAGTGAACGAATGTATATATGAATATCATATCAGAGCGCATAACTCAGAATACTCTTCAAAAGATTGTCTTTCACGAAAAATATACTATATATTATTATGAATGGAGATATAAAAATGAATTCATACAAATTTGAAACTCTTCAGCTTCATGTCGGTCAGGAACAGCCGGATCCGGCAACAGACGCACGTGCAGTGCCGATATATCAGACAACTTCATATGTTTTTAAAAACAGTAAACATGCCGCTGACCGCTTCGGGCTGGCAGATGCCGGCAATATATACGGAAGACTTACAAATTCCACACAGGAAGTTCTTGAGAAAAGAATAGCTGCTCTTGAAGGAGGAAGCGCCGCGCTTGCGCTTGCTTCAGGCGCCGCTGCTATAACATACACGATTGAAGCACTTGCAGCAAACGGCGGACATATCGTTGCGCAGAAAACGATCTACGGAGGTTCGTATAACCTGCTTGCGCATACTCTGCCTCAATATGGAATCCGCACAACATTTGTGGATGCACACAACCTGACCGAAATAGAAAATGCCATTGAAGAAAATACCAGAGCAATTTATCTGGAAACACTCGGGAACCCCAACAGCGATATTCCCGATATTGACGCGATTTCTTCAATCGCTCACAAATACGGTCTTCCCGTCGTTGTTGACAACACATTCGGAACTCCTTATCTGATCCGTCCTATAGAACACGGCGCAGATATAGTGGTTCATTCCGCCACGAAATTCCTGGGTGGACATGGCACTACACTCGGGGGAATAATCGTCGAATCAGGAAAATTCAACTGGAAGGAAAGCGGAAAATATCCGAACATCGCAAGCCCGAATCCAAGTTATCACGGTATTTCATTTTACGACGCGGTAGGTCCTGCTGCTTTTGTGACATTCATTCGCGCCATTCTCCTCAGAGATACTGGCGCCTGCATAGCGCCCTTTTCAGCATTCCTGCTGCTGCAGGGAGTTGAGACACTTTCGCTGCGCATTGAAAGGCATGCGGAAAACACAAAGAAAGTTGTGGAATTCCTTTCGGGTCATCCACAGGTTGTAAAAGTCAACCATCCTTCACTTAAAGATCATCCGGACCATGAATTATATGAAAGGTATTTCCCGAACGGAGGAGCATCTATTTTCACATTCGAAATAAAGGGAGGCCAGGAAGAAGCCTGGAAATTCATAGACAGCCTGGAAATATTCTCTCTCCTTGCCAATGTGGCAGATGTTAAAAGCCTTGTCATTCATCCTGCGTCAACAACACATTCCCAGCTTTCAGATGAAGAACTCGCAGATCAGGGAATAAAGAAAAACACAATAAGGCTTTCAATAGGGACAGAACATATAGATGATATTATTTCCGATTTGGAAAAAGGATTCGCCGCAGCAAGGTAAACACGAAACATCTCGCTTGCCGCAGTGCGAAGATATCCGATAATCATCTTTCTGCCGTGAGATAATTTTTCCTTGACACAAGTTCCCCGTAAGTTTACAATAAAATTCCAATTTTATGAGACCGATCCCGCCACTCGGCGGGACAGCGGTCTCTTTTGTTATCTTTAAACGGTACGGAAAGGAACAAACAATGTCAAGGAATATCACTTTACAAAACTATGAGATCCGGAACACTTCTCCGAAAGAAAAGCGCTCCAAGCTCAGTGTAGCTGCTTATGCAAGAATTTCAACCGAAGAAGATTCCACAGGCAAGGGAAGTTACGAAAACCAGAGAGAATACTTCGAAAACGAGATCCGCAAACATGAAGACTGGACTTTTTTCGGCATTTACGGCGATTATGCCAAAAGCGGATGTGGTGTCAAAGGAAGGAGCGGTTTCAAAATGCTCCTTGATGAATCAAAAAAAGGCAACATAAATATCATCTTGACCAAATCCATCTCGAGATTTTCAAGAAACACCGCCGATTTCATAGAGGCAGTGAGACAGCTTAACAGCGTGAGAACAAATGTTATTTTTCTGGAAGAAGGAATAGAGACATTATCCGCAAACGGAGAACTCATACTGGCCGCATTATCTTCTGTAGCAGAAATGGAAAGCATGACGATCTCTCAAAATCTTCAGATCACACTTAAAAGTCTTAATGAAATGGGCACACCTTCAACTCCCTCAAGATTCGGATATGTAAAAAACGGGACATCGTGGAACATCGTACCTGAAGAAGCATATGCCGTGAAAACAGCGTTCTGTATGTTTGCATCGGGAAAGAAATATTCTGAAATTGCCGCAGAACTCAACAACTTATGCCATAATCGACTGCCGTCAGGCAAAAAAACCGCCTGGAAACCAAGATCCGTCAAAAACCTTCTGTTATCTGAAAACTATATAGGCGATATTTATACAAACAAAACCGCAACCGTTATTACAGACAAAGGAAAAAGTTCAGTTCCAAATATCGGTATAAAGCCCAGATACTATATTTCCAATCATCACCCCGCCGTAATCGGCAGGGAGACGTTTGCGCTGACATGCAGATTGATATCGATTTCCTCACACTCGGATGAAAAGGCAAAAGCAGACTGTCTTTCGCAACTCCTGAAAGCCGCGGAAAACGACATTTTACTCAGCGATATCATCGGAAAATATGCGCGGGAGGCAAAGACATGTTAATTCAGGCATCCACGAAACCGAGGGTCGCGGCATACGCAAGAGTGTCGACTGATCTTGACACCCAGGAATCAAGCTATGACAATCAGATAGAGATTTATAAAAGAAAAATCCAGAACAACCCAGAATGGGAGTTTGCAGGTGTTTATTCGGATAAAGACTGTACGGGAACCAACGTGAGCAGACCGGGATTCACCAGAATGATGGAAGACGCTAACGCGGGGATAATAGATATAATACTCGTGAAAAGCATAAGCCGCTTCGCGCGTAATGTCATGATAACAATCGAAAAAATCAGATATCTCAAATCCATTGGTGTCAGGATCATTTTCGAGAAGGAGAAGATAGACACTGCTGACAATTATTCCGAAATGGTTCTTACGATACTTTCCGCATTCTGCCAGGAGGAGAGCAGAAACATATCCGAAAGAGTTAAAACGGGCCTGAAAATGAGAGCTCATAACAGTCAAGTCAGATGGTGCCCCACATATGGATACAGAAAGGGTAAAAACGGAGAATATATCGTCAACGGTGAAGAAGCTGAGGTGGTCAAAAAAATATTCGAACTGTACTCTGAAGGTTCAAGCATCATGAAAATCACAAACGGACTTAACGAAGAACTGATTCCCGGTCCACGAGGAGGAATATGGAAAAAGGAAACAGTGCGGGATATTCTTCATAATGTTAAATACACCGGAGATATATTCACAAACAAATATATAACCGTTGACTATTTATCTCATAAAATCATAAGAAATGACGGCACCGTCGAGAGAATTCATATAAGGGGGCATCATACTCCTATCATTTCTCTGAGCCTTTTCGAAAGCGTAAGGGACAAACTCTGTTCAAACGACTCAAAAAGGTCATCTCAAAAACCGTTCTACGATAATCTCAAATGTCCGTATTGCAATTCCTCACTCCACAAAAAACGCATGGACGCCGGAACATTCTGGGCATGTGTGCCATTTTCAAAAAATGATAACGAGAACCATTGCGGGACTTGCTTTATTCCGTCGGATATAATGGAAAGAAAAATAGCGAATGTACTCGGGAGCACGGATTGTTCGTTTGTTACGGAAAGTGAGCAGGTTACCAAAGAACACTTTCCCGAATCGGAGCTTTTTCTTTCTGCATATGATGACAGCCATGTGAAATGCACGGTATCTCAAAAGGGAAAAACAGAAGAAATCTTTTTACCGATCGGTTTTGGAGAGGAGGAAAACACGTAATGGATCTGTTTATCAGGAAAGACAACTTCAAAGAAAAAGAGAAGAGAAACGTATCAGCATATGTAAGGGTCAGCACATCTGATCCCGAGCAGAAATCCAGCTACGATTCTCAGCTGAACTATTACAGATCATTGATAGAATCTTCGGATTGCTGGGCATTTTCGGGAATTTACGCAGATACTGCAACAGGCACCGGAACAAGGAAAAGAAAAGAATTCATGAAAATGATAGATTCTGCCATTCGGGATAATACGGATATCATTTTGTGCAAATCAATAAGCAGATGGGCAAGAAACATAGTCGATGCGCTGAGAAGCATCAATATCCTCAGGAGCCATAACATCACCGTCATATTCGAAGAAGAAAAAATCAACACTTCTCTGCCCGATGACATATACAGACTTAATCTTGCCGCTTCAGTGGTCCAGCATGAAAGTGAAGCCAACAGCGAAAACCACAAATGGGTATACAGGCACAGTGCCATGTCAGGCATACACAATGTGGGCAGCAACCACTACTTCGGATATGACGGACATGATAAAACTTTGAAGCCGAACGGCGCCGCGAATATGGTAAAAGCAATGTTCTCGATGTTTCTTGACGGAGCCGGATACTCTGAAATAGCGCAATTTCTTAACAGAGAAGGATATAAAACGGTCAGGGGAAATGATTTTACTTCCCGTGCTGTCAGGGACATTCTGAAAAATGAAATATATACCGGAGATATGATTTTTCAGAAAAGTCCCTCAAGAAACATTATCACAGGAGAGATCGACAGATCCCAAACCCAAAGAAAGGTTTCCGGGCATCATGTTCCGATAATAGATCTCGTTTCATTTAACAAAGCTCAGTGCCTGATGAAAAAGAAATACGCTAAATATGGCAAACGCAAAAAAATCGCGTCTGATATTTTTGTATTATGATTGACATTTTCAAACCAAATAGTGCATAATACTCTCGTGAATCAGGTGCAACTCCGACTTAACAGATGAGGTGAAGAATGGCAAAACGTAAAAAAAGGCTCAAAACACGCAGGCAGCATTCATTTCTGACTGTTCTAAGCAGAATACTGTTTCTTTTGCTCGTAGTTGTCGTTATTGCGGCAGCTGTGCTTTTTCTGGTGCCTCTGACTGAAACCAGAGACCCGGTTAAAATACAGGGATCGGAAAAATGGATGGGCAATATAAGCGACGATGCCTTGCTAACCGAGATTTCCGTACCCGGAACACATGACAGTGCGACCGAATATGTGCAGCTTGCCTTTTTTTCAAAGTGTCAGGCTTCTGATATATACACACAGCTGAATGACGGGTTCAGATATCTTGACATAAGACTGGGAATGGACAAAAAAGGCGGAGATGAGGCCCTCAGCCTGTGGCATGGCTTTTGTCGATGCAAAACTTCTTTTTGGCCATGGTCACCGTCAATGTTTCTGGATGACGTCCTTGAACAATGTTACAGATTTCTCGATGAAAATCCCTCTGAAACAATCATTTTTTCAGTAAAAATAGAGAGAGACTGCAGTACGTCGGATTTTCAGAGACTTTTCAAAAAATACACGGATGAAAACACAGACTTCTGGCTGCTCACAGATACGATTCCGAAACTGGGAGAATGCAGAGGGAAGATCGTCCTTTTCAGAAGATATGCAGATGAAGCGGGACTCGGAAAAGCCTCGGGAATAGAAATGATATGGAATGATCAGGGAAACGCATATGATATCAATATGAATGCTGCATATGAAAAAGAACCCGGTTATACTCTTCTCGTACAGGACAGATATAAATATGGTACCGACGACAAATGGTCTGCATTTCTCAGAGGACTCGAGACTCCAAAAGCAGACGGA
>CACXBN010000282.1 GCA_902765885.1 uncultured Ruminococcus sp.
CCCGCCTGACCGGCGTAAGCCTGACGACCGTCCGAAGAATTGTGGAAGAATAGACAACACAGAGAACCGTCCCCTGTGTTTCAAGGAAAAAAATTATTTGGAGGTTTGTAAATGATGTTAAGAAAATGTATTGCCATGCTTTTAGTGATTATGGTGATTGCTGGTAGCATGGTGTTCCCTGCCAATGCTACAGATAGGGAACTGATCACAATTGATGAAACGGAAATTGTTTCTAAGACAGCGAATTTTTCGGAAGACAGCGATCCTTCTTGTGGTGAAATTAAGCAAGTATCAATGAATGAAATTGAAGCGCAGGCTTCTTTTACGGAAACGATTAAGAATTGCTCTACGATAAGATCGTCTAATTTAAACTGCGTTGAAAGAGTTTTTAATTGCAATCTTAGTGTGGCATCTGCTGAACAAATTTTGGTTCAGGAAACTGATCAAGTCTATACTCGTTATACTTGTAAAGATAAAACAGAATTGTCTTTCGATGAGAACGGAGACCTTTTTAAAATTTCGACTATCTACGCTGAAACAACTCCGAGAATAGAATATGCTGTAAGAAAGATAGCACAATCTTCTGGTCTTTCTGAAAAGGAGGCAAAGAAACAATGCTTGGATATTATGCCTGAAATTCGAGCAATGTTCAATATCACGGATGATTATCCTCTTACAGATGAGTATGATTTTGACGAGGAGTATGTGTTTTACACTTTTGAAAAGCTGCTTGAAAATGGAGTTTACAATCCTTACCAGTCTGTTAAGGTCGTGTTTAATAAAAGATTAGGGAAGTTTTCGATTGCGAGAAAATTTGATAGTTCACCTAACGCATTAACACCGAGAGTTGATGAACAAAGTGCTTTGCTTGCTGCAGAAGAATATATAGGCGGAGGCATTTCTTTTGAACAAGTGAAATTGACTTATATTGATCAAAGCCACTGCGACTTCGAGTCAGCCAATAGGAAGATTGATAAGAGTGTCTGTTATTTGGTCTATAAGGTGTCATCAGCAGAAAGCAATTTTGTTGTATATATCGATGCGTTAAATGGAAAATGTATCGGAACGGATATAATTATGGCAGA
Source organism: uncultured Ruminococcus sp. (assembly GCA_902765885.1). Lineage (GTDB taxonomy): Bacteria > Bacillota > Clostridia > Oscillospirales > CAG-272 > UMGS1696. Next base: position 1,086 of record CACXBN010000282.1, read on the forward strand.
AAATGGCGCTGCATTTGGTATCAAGGAATCTAATGACAGTAAAGCATATAATTATACTTTTGGAACAGACAAAAATGGAGAGAAGTATGAAATTAGTGATGCTACTATAGCAAAGTGGAATGGATATATGACAAGTCAAGTAATGTTGAGTGCTGCCGCTATGAGAAGACTTGGTTATAATACTTCTTCTTCGTTAAAAGGGAATAGTACATTAATTTCATCTATGAGAAATTACTTGCAAAACGATAGTAAGGCGTATGCATTTTATTTTACGGGGCACGGCTCACCAAATGTTTTGGGATTTAAGACAAATGGATGGATTAGACCAAGTGATGTGACAGGTAATTGGCATTTTGTTTTTTTGAATGCGTGTAGTACAGCCGCTGATACCGGATGGGCAGATGCTTTCCATATTAATGGGTATAGCAGACGTGCTTTTTTGGGATGGAGCAAATCAGTAACATATGATAATGCGTATTTGTTTGCAGCAGCTTTTTGGCCTCGGCTTAAAGCAAATGTGTCTGTTCGCCAGGCGGCTGTAGATGCAGCAAATGATGTAGAAGGAGATGGAACTACGCCAATCAGATTTTATGGAGACCGTTCATATGATGGACGTTCTTACAATTAGGGAGGGATGGAATTGTGAAAAAAACGCTTTTGATTGTATTCATAGTGTCTATCCTTGCCGGACTGTTGACTGGATGTGCTGGACAATCAAGTGGACAAGTAACAATGCAGGAAAACGTTACAAAAGTATCTAAGAATGGTCTTGAAACAACGTCTACCGATACGCAGACGAGCGCTGAGCAGAGCGCGGTTGAACAGACCCAGGAACAGACTAATACCGCTGCGGTTGTTCTCAAAGTATACTCCGATGCAACTGCTACAGATAAGGGTAATCCTGGAACCGAATATACTTTATCTGACGAGCAGTCTGCCTTTATTAAAGAGTTGTTCTATGACCATGAAAAGAATATTCTTGATTCGCCATTGATGAGTATTGGAACTGTAGAAATTCAAGTTGGAAACGACATTCTTTCCACTTCAATTGGTGGTTTGTCGGTTCTGGATGGTGTAATCGACGGAAAATATGTCATGGTAGAGTTGAGTGATTCGGAACGCCAGCAGCTTCAAGAATTGATTGCAACTTATGTAACAGACCTAACTCTTGTTCCGTAGAAACGGGTCAGCACAGGGGACGGTTCTCTGTGTTGACCAAACAGCATCGTTGTGATATGATACAGCAGGGTGATGAATATGCCAAGGCATGCAAG
>CACXBN010000283.1 GCA_902765885.1 uncultured Ruminococcus sp.
CTTACGCCCCAGTTCGAGAAATTGCGTCCGAACTTATTGTACATGATATAGTTGTCGTGACATTCATTCTTTGAAGGAGCACACCACAGCATGGGATTGTCAGGATCAGTTGTGGACGGATCAGCTATTCTCTGGCATGCGTCGGGATTAAGTTCTCTCCACAGATCGGTATAGATGAATTCAGGAAAAGGACTTGTGGCTCTCAGTCCGCTGTCCGGATGATAGAAGTACTCACTGAATGCTACATACCAGTCATGGCAGTCCATGAACAGGTTGTCATGAAGCTTATTGCAGTAACCGCCGTTTGAAAGGTATCCGGTATCGCATCCGTTGATCACGTTGCCGTAGCATTCGATATAGGAGCATCCGCCGTCGAAGTAAAGGGCATATGCACCGTAATATGAGTAATCGGGGTTGTAATCATTGATCTTTGCTGCTTCACCTTCCGGACCGATCTCATGGATGTAATTATAACGGAAAACAACGTTCGCGTTTTCTGTTCCGTCGCCTGAGACAGCTCCGACATCATCACAGAGCAAAAGCTGTCTCCAGACATCGTTGTATTCGACTGTAGTGTTCACGGAATTTCCGGTGTGGATGCCCTTGAAGTTGGAATCGTGAGCGTCATTGTGGGAAACAAGGATCTCTACTCCGTCAACATCGATGCAATACCCGTAGGCATCAGTTACGGAACATTCGAATACATCATTGTTGTATACGAATGACCTGCCTCCGGTAACGGTAGCTATATCGCCTGACGTGAGCTCGATTCCGTCCGAACCGATATCGAACACTGTATTGTTCTCTATCAGCGCGGAGTCACCTGTCACCTTGATACCGTTATCCCTGATGCTGGAAATTGTGGAATTGAGGAGAGAAAAATTGTCAGCGTTGACTATCAACCCGTTTGATGCAGACGTGAATTGGATGTTGGAGATCGTGATGTGATCAGCGCCGTTCACAGTCACGAGAGTGTTGGCAAGCGGCAGTGTGAGAAGCCCATCATTGAATCCTTCTGCAGGGTAGTAGTAAAGAACGGAATCTGCGTCAATGATATACTCTCCGGGGATGTCTACGGCTTCAGGTACATTATAGAAGTAGAGTATTGTTCCCTCATCCGGTTCATGACCGCCGGCAAAGCTGATATCGATCTTCGCCTCGTCCTTATATATCTTTTCGACTCTGGTGTCATCAGGGCACCAAAGCTTAAAGAGGCGGGCACGAACGAACACTGGGAGCACCTCCGACCAGGACTGAACGAATGCAGCGTGTTCATCGCCGTATTCGACGGTCTGAAGGGTCACATGGTCGATGGCGGTGTCTGTCGTTCCATCAGGTGAGTGAGTGACGGTCTTGCCGACATGCAGAAAATCATTGGGGTACTGGGCAAGCATCTGCCTCTTGCCGTTTAAGGAGAGAAACGGAACTTTTGTCAAATACCCGTAACTTGACAACGCTTTGGCTATTATTTCTTTGGAAATGCCGAAAGGCTTAAGGTCTACCATCATCATTTTGTCGCGGACATCCTCGGAAAAGTATTCTGTAAGCCCTCCCTCGGATCTGCTGAAATCATCTGCGCTTAGCGAGATGCCTCCGATGATTGATGCGCCGTTTTCACCTATGTATTTAATGGGACAGTTTTCAGTACCGGTATCCTCTTCCGTAAGGGCAATGGCCTCAGTTATCCGGTACTCACCCTTTGCGATGAAGACCGTGATTCCGCTGTACAGGCTTTTGTCAAGCTTGCGGACCGCGTCGCGTGCTGCGAAAAGCGTTGCGAACGGCTTCTCAAGCGAACCGTCTCCGGTCTCGTCGCTTCCGTCAGGAGCGACATGTATGGTCACGGTTCCCTCGCCCTTGTATCTGTAAAGGACAGTGACAACGTCCGATCTCGGGCAGTCTGTCTGGTTGAGTTTTGCGTCTTCCGCTTTTTCGGATTCTGTGCCTGAAATAAGGCCGGATGACCTTGCCCAGTTCATGGCGTCGTTATACCATTCGCCCTCTCCCGTTTTTCCGGGTTCGCCGAATGCTCTGTAGATAAATGTCACTATATGCGCGACGGAACATGTCCTGTCAGGGGAGAATTCGGTTGCCGAAGTTCCGTTCGTAATTCCGTTCTCACATGCCCACAGCACTGCGCTGTAATAATATGAGCCTGGTTTCACGTCCGAAAACTGATTTTCTCCTACCGGGACAGGCTGACCGAGGGTTCTCCACAGGAATGTTACCACCTGTGCCCTCGTGCAGGTCGACTGGGGAGCGAATTTTGTCGCAGTCGTTCCCGTTGTAACGCCGTTTTCGTAAGCCCACAGCACGGCGTCGCGGTAGTACGCGTCATCCGCTACATCGCTGAAAGGGTTTCCGGAAGCGGAAACAAACAGCGGCAGCGAGCACACAAGCATTACGGCCACTATAAGAAGTGCTGTGATCCTGGTTGTTCTCTTCATAATCATTTCTCTCCTTTTCATCCGATATGTTGTCAGATCGGAAATATATATTATCTCATTTTTACAGCCGAATGACGTTCCTTTGGGTATCCGCTCCTCCGGCTGTATTCGGTGATCTGAAAGCGTGAAGGCTTTCATGACCTCAGATTGTATCGGTGAAACTATTTTATCATCTGCGGCATGTTGATTTCAACCCCGAAATCATTATCCGTATTGACTTACTCTGTTTTTTAGATCATCCAGATCGGTATGATAAATACTTTTCTGTCAACAGCCGATAATTCTTCTTTTAGGCACAGGATCGCACCTGTGCCTCGCGGGAGCGAACCTTTATCGAGTATCTTAAACGCGCCTGCAAGCTCGGACCCCGGATTACCTGATTTTTTTATTTCAATCGGATGCGTCTCTCCGTCGCTCTCAATCACAAGATCGATCTCGTTTGATTCCTTATCGCGATAATAATGAAAATTACAATCTTTCACATCGTTGTGGTATGTTTTCATTATCTCGGCGACGACATAATTTTCAAGAACAGCTCCGTTGATCGCGCCATTTAAGAGAATTTCGGGACTGGAATATTTAGTAAGATATGCGACAAGTCCGGTGTCAAAGAAATACATCTTCGGTGTCTTGACAGTTCTTTTCAAAAGATTGTTGGAATAAGGGCGAAGATAGAAAATGATACCGGATTTTTCCATAACAGTCAGCCAGCGTTTTGCGGTATCGTCCGATACACCGACATCCTGCGCAATATCGTGGATATTCAGCATCTGTCCAGCGCGGCATGCGGCTGCGCGTATGAAATCGGCATACAACAGTTTATCAACACCGGGGATCATGTCGGTAACATCGCGGTCAATATATGTCTGGATATAGGAAGTGTAAAAGACATCCCGGTCGGTGAATTTTCCGCTGCGGTGTCCGGGCATGGCACCATGCCAGATGCGTTCATACATTTCCGTCGCGGAACAGGGGGAGAGGTGTTCTTTTCTGGAATTGATTGCATCAAGGCTCACGGTAAAAGGCATTGACTCGCCGTCGCCATAGAGTTCGCTTTGTGACAGTGCCGACATGTGTACGATAGCTGTTCGCCCTGCTAGCGATTCTCTGGCCAAATCCATAAGCAGAAATGCTCTTGAACCGGTCAGCCAGTATGAACCGGGTGCAGCTCCCTCATCCACCTTGATTTTAATATATGAAAACAGTTCCGGAGCGTACTGTACTTCATCGATCAACAACGGCGCCGGATGGATCTCAAGAAACAGCTCGGGATCGGTCTTTGCCAGTCTAAGTTCATCCGTATTATCAAGCGTGACCCTTTTTCGGCTGCTGCCTTCCATCATATGCTGAAGCATCGTCGTTTTTCCGACCTGGCGCGGTCCGGTCACCAGAACGCAGGCATACTCTTTGCTGATTTCCGTTATTTTCTTTTCAAGGGTTCTCTTAATATATTCCACCCAAACCACCTCTGGCTAAAATCGTTTATAATCGTATTATAGCCGATTATAGAAAAAACGTCAACCCCCATTTAAAAAGGACCACCCGTCATCTCGTATTTGACAGATTGTTTGTTATCAGCGTGTTATCAGGAGAAATGAATGTATATTAATAAGGTGTCGAATTCATCACGGAGACAAGTCACCGTGCATTCTTCGACGTTAATCGTAAAATCTTTTATGAACACGGCTTGTATCCGTAAAGTCATTTTATCACCTGCTGCATGATGATTTCAAGCTTAAAGATTATTTTTTAGTTTGCCGCCTCTGTTCGTCAAAAACATATTGAATATTTTCCGCCGAACGTGCATAATAGTCCGTGTAAGCGGTGCCTGAGCGCACACGAACAAACTCTGCCATGCGAGGTTTTATGATGGAACTGAAATTAAGATATTCCAGTCCTGCTCCCGACAGCGACGAAGGGTGGGAAAACTATTCTCTGCCGATAGGCTGCTCGTATTTTGGCGCCAACGTGTTCGGCGGAACAGAGTACGAAAGAATACAGATAACCGAAAATTCGCTTGAAAACCCCGACTGGCTCGGAGGCCTTTCGAGTTTTGCCGATATATTCATCCGTTTCCGTGATGAAAGAGTCGTCCGCGGTTACGAAAGGGGCCTCGATCTTGACCATGCTCTTGCATATGTGGACTACAGCCTTGACGAGGCAAAAGTTCACAGGGAATATTTCGCATCATACCCCGACCGCGTTTTAGTCGGAAAAATATCCTCTTCTTCTCCCCTGTCATATGATATCGAGCTTTCGATCCCGTTTTTGACGGAAGAAGAACACAGAGTCAAAAGAGGAAATGTTTCCGTTCATGGAAATGATATTATAATCTCGGGGACGATGGAGGCGTACAACATACATTACGCTGGAGTACTCCGTGTCTTCTCGGACGGTGAAGTGTCCCAGTCAGGCGAGTCTCTCAGAATCGAGCGCGCGACAAGCACCCGCTTTGTTTTCTCCCCCGGGACCAATTATGAGCTCACACCCCATGTTTTTCTCGAAAAGGACAACAAAAAGAAACTCAGGGATTTCGATCCTCTGCCCGCCGTCATTTCACATATTTGCGATGTATCCTCTCTGACTTATGACGAGCTGAAGACAAGACATGAGGCAGATTATACGAATCTGTTCGGGCGGGTAAAGCTTGAGATCGGCAGCGGTGAAACACCTGACCTTCCGACAGACGAACTTCTCGGAAAGTATTCGGAAGGCGAAAGATGCCGTTATCTTGAGATCCTCTATTTCCAGTTCGGACGCTATCTTCTCATCTCATCTTCCCGCCCCGGAGGACTTCCTGCAAATCTGCAGGGTGTGTGGAACTGTCACGACCGCTCTCCCTGGGGAAGCGGCTACTGGCACAATATAAACGTGCAGATGAACTACTGGCCGGCATTCGTCACGAATCTTTCCGAAACATTTGAGGCTTACAGAGCTTTCAATGAGGCTTTCAGGCCGGCAGCCGAAGAATTCGCGAGAGAATATATAAAGAAAGCGGTACCCGAAAAATACACGGACGAACCCGGCGGATGCGGGTGGACCATCGGCACCGGCAACTACGCCTATTCGGTAAGCGGTCCCGGCGGACACTCCGGCCCCGGCACGGGAGGGCTGACATCGAAGCTCTTCTGGGAAGCATATGCGTTCACGGGCTCCGAAGACATACTGAAAAACGTGACATATCCGGCACTGCTTTCTATGACGAAACATCTTCTCAGGGTAGTGAGAGAGTACGACGGACTATACCTCTCCGCCTTCTCGGCCTCTCCCGAACAGATAATCGCAAACAACTGGTCAAATCCCGTTCAGTACTACCATACTATCGGATGCGCGTTCGATCAGCAGATGATACTTGAAAACGCTCTCGACTTTTTGAAATGCGTCGAGCTCATAGGTGAAGAAAACATTCCCGAAAAAGACCTTCCGGTAATAAAAGAACTCAGGGAACAGATAGAAAAATACGATCCGGTTCAGGTAGGCTGGAGCGGACAGATAAAAGAATACAGGGAAGAAAAATTCTACGGAGAGGTCGGCGAATACAGGCACCGCCATATTTCCGAGCTTGTCGGGCTTTATCCCGGAACCACGATAAACACGGAAACTCCGGCCTGGCTCGATGCAGCAAAAGCAACGCTCAACTACCGCTCCGACGAATCGACCGGATGGGCTCTCGCCCACAGGCTGAACGCGTGGGCAAGGACAGGCGACGGAAACCGGGCTTACAGGCTGTTTTCGAATCTTCTCGGCA
>CACXBN010000284.1 GCA_902765885.1 uncultured Ruminococcus sp.
CGCTATTCCCTCTTTTGAGAATGATGATGATAATAAAATACAGACATGAGATGCAGATTGACAGCAGAGTTGCAATGCCTACTCCAAGCAGCTCGTTGCCTCTGTCCATGATGACAAACATGAAGAGCGGGTCGAGCGCAATATTGAGAAGTCCCCCGAATGTTATTCCAAACCCTGCCTTGGCCGATTCTCCCTCGCTTCGGAGAAGATTCGACAGCACATTTGACATGACCGTAGGTACTCCTCCCAGGACTATGACGCAGAAAGCATACTGCCTCGCGTATTCAAAGGTGTTTTCGCTTGCTCCGAGAAGCTTAAGGATAGGTTCCATGAAGGCCAACATGGTGAGTGAAAACAGGGCGCTCATGAATACGGACAGGAGAATACAGAAAGAAGATACTTTTTTGGCCTCCTTGCTGTTGCCTGCTCCGAGAAGTCTTGATACAAGCGCGCCTCCGCCGACTCCGGTAAGTCCTGCAAGAGAGAGGCATATATTGAACACGGGGAGGATAAGAGAGGCTCCTGCAACCATGAACGGATCGTTGACCTTGCCTACATAAAAAGTGTCGGCAAGACTGTATATAAGTATGATGATCTGACTGAAAACCGTCGGCACGGCCATCATGGCCAGCGATTTCGGCAGACTCATTGTTTCAAAAATGTCTTTTGGTGTATATTCCTTTTTTCTGAACAGAGGCAACGGCAGTCACCAGCTTTCTTCTTTGTAAATAACCGTTTCATTATACACCAACTAATCCGAAAATAGCCATATGCCGTCGCAAATAGAATCAATTATTCTCTGATTTCCTCCTTTTCTGCCGTCCGGAATGTGACCGGGGAGCACGCAGAATTTTCCAAAAAAAGAATGGAAAAGATAATATTTACATTTGTCGTTAAAATATGATATAATTTTATTTGAAAACAATGCTGATTTTGGAGGAAATCCCACATGAAAAAGAGAACTGCATCTTTGATTCTCACTGTCATCATGATTTTTTCATGCATACAGGCTGTTTTTTCCGACAGCTCAGATTTCATCAAAAGATATGATTACACAGATGAAATTTTTGGGGACGTGAAGACCGACGACTGGTTTTACGAGAATGTAAAATCAGTGTACGAATTCGGCCTCATGAACGGCAAAGGTCAGAAAAGATTCGACCCTACAGGCAACGTCACAATAGCAGAGACCCTGACAATTGCTGCAAGGATTCATTCAATCTACACGACCGGTAGCGACTCATTTGAAAAGTCCGATCCGTGGTATAAAGCTTATCTTGATTACTGTACAAACCACGGAATACTGAAAGAAAACTTTGAAGATCTGAACTCACCTGCCACCAGAGAAGTTTTTGCTTCTATCCTGGTCGCAGCTCTCCCATCCTCCGAACTTCCGGAAATAAACAATGTAGCTGACGGAGCAATTCCGGATGTTGACCATGAAGGCAATTCATACGCTGATTCCATCTATACGATGTACCGCGCGGGCATTACCATGGGTTCTGACTCAAAGGGAACGTTTAACCCGCTGAACAATATACGCAGAAGCGAAGTTGCCGCCATTGCCACAAGAATGATAGAACCCGAGCTCAGACAGAGCGTTGCTCTGGCATCAATGAAAATATATGTTTCCGCAGACGGCAACGACAAGACAGGGGACGGTTCGAAAGATGCGCCGTACGCAACACTTGAAAGAGCTCTTGAGAGAGCACGAAAAGTGGACAAAGAAAACGAATCGGGAATTGATATAATCGTTTCCGAAGGAGTTTACCAGCTTTCAGGCACCATAAGGCTGACATCAGAAGATTCCGGAACCGAGGACTGCTTCCTCAGGATCATCGGTGACGGAAAAGAAAAGACAAAATTCGTGGGCGGCAGCTCATTCTCTTCGTCTGACTTTACCAAGGGCGTAGGCAATGTAATGTCATACTTCCCCGAATCGGTTCGTGAAAAGATCGTAATGCTAGATCTGAAGAATTACGGTTACGACCTTGATGAAATCAATGAAATGATATCATCAAAAGATTATCTCGGTAATTCCCTTCTCTTTACCAAAGACGGTGAAATCCAGAAACTGGCTGCATATCCCAATGATTCATGGGTCAATTTCACGGACGGCTGGATGCTCGACCAGTACGGAGAGATCACTGACAAGACCGACAACGACAATGATCCAGAGCATGAAGCTAAGAAATACGTAATCAGATACGGAGAAGAACATTTTGACAGAGTAACTTCATGGCACTCCACAGAAGACATACACGTGGCTGCAAGGCTGAATCAGCTGTGGTGCAATGACAATACCGTAGTTGAAAGCTTCGATCCCAATGAAGATCTGATGATACTGCCTTACACAGGCGGATACAATCCCGTAAAAGGAGCAGTACTGTACTGGTACAATATTCCGGAGGAGCTCGACAATCCCGGAGAGTATTACCTTACAAGAGAAGGCATCCTTTACTACCTGCCCGGCGATGATTTTGAAACCGCAACATTCTCAGTCCCGTATGCTGACGGAATAATAGACATAGACGGAGCTGACCACATCATTATAGAAAACATGGGATTTGAATCTTCCAAGGATAACGGCATAACCGTTAACGCAGACTGGTTCACGCTGAAAAACTGTGAAATATCGGCTATCAACGGTGACAGTGCCGTAGAAGTGACCGGAAGCTTCTTTGACATAAGCGGAAACACCATTCACGACTGTTCAAACACAGGAATCATGACCACGGCCGGCGATATAGCAACTTTGAAAGACGGTCAGTCAACTATCTACAACAATGAAGTTTATGATTTCGGCCTTATAAACTGGCCTTACACCACAGGCATAGGTGTTTACGGAGTTGGAACCACCGCTTCCCATAATTACGTTCACGACTCAAAGACCAGGGGAATCTACTGGCTCGGTGCAAATATCATAATAGAATACAACGAAGTCGGAAACGTGCTCACTGCAGCCGACGACATAGGTGCCGTAAGTACTGACGGCAGGATCCAGGCAAACAACATTATAAGATACAACTATATTCACGACATCGGTGCCGTAGGCGCACTTGCGAATATTTCCGCTATTAATCCAGACTATCCGTACTACGGATGCGCAGGAATTTACGGCGATTTCGGAGCAAGCTATTTTGAAGCATACGGCAATGTTATAGGCCCGGTTAACGGAAACGGATTCCAGGTGGGCGGACGCAATATTTCCATTCATAACAATCTGGTCCTCGGATGCTCAAGATGGTATATTTGTGTAACAAGCATTCAGTATGCCGACTACTTCAAATACGGAAAAGACGGCTCAGCGCGCATGAGCTATCCCGATTACATTTATTCACCCGCATGGAAAAAAGCAAATCCTGATCTTGCATACATCATTACAGACATGAGCCAGACAATAGCTGACGACCCGAGAGCATGGGGAGCTCCGGTGGGCAATGTTGTCAAGGACAACTGGAATCATTTTGACAAGTTCGGCCGTGCCTTTTCCAACTGGGGCGTGTCTCCGTATTCCATCGAAGATACGGTATACCAGTTCTCAGGAGACGATATAGATGTAAGCCTCAATGAGCATTCAAACGGCAATGTGTCCACATACAACAGCAGAAGAGGAACACTGGACCTGAAATCGGTCATCGAAAACGATGCCGCAGGCTTTGTCGATATGGATTGGGAAAGATTCCAGACAATAGGACTTGTAGACTGACAAAAAATCTGGTAGTATAAAACAGGGGTTTACCGACCCCTGTTTTGTCAATTTGTGAACAGGAGATAACCATGAATTACCGCAAAAACAAGAGAACCGGAGATCGAATAAGCGAAATAGGACTTGGAAGCTCATGCATTCACGAAGGAGGACTTAGTGAAGGAGTAAAAGTTCTAGAGAAGGCATATGAGGGCGGAATCAATTATTTTGATCTGGCGGCAGGTGACAGAAAAGCTTTTGATATTTTCGCATCCGGCCTGAGAGGCGTCAGAAAAAACGTTTTCTATCAGATCCACTTCGGAGCAGATTATTCCAAAGGCGAATACGGGTGGAGTCTCGACCTTGAGACTGTGAAACGCTCTATCGATATGCAGCTGTCGGTTCTGGGAACGGACTACATTGATTACGGGTTTATCCACTGCCAGGACGAACATTCAGACTGGATAACATATCAGAAAAACGGCATACTCGATTACATTCTGGAACTCAAAAAGCAGGGTGTCGTTCACCACATGGGACTCTCGTCACATACTCCGGCCGTCATAAACGAAATACTTGACACTTCCATGGCCGACATGCTGATGTTTTCGATAAATCCTGCATATGACTATCATCATGGCGAATATGCGAACGGGTCGGTGGACGAAAGGGCCGAAATATATGCGAGATGTGAGGCTGAGGGCGTAGGGATAACAGTCATGAAACCTTTTTCAGCAGGACAGCTGCTGGACGCAAAATCGTCCCCTTTCGGAAAAGCCCTGACACAGCACCAGTGCATAAAATACGCGCTTGACAGGCCGGGAGTCATTGCGGTTCTTCCCGGAGCAAAAAACACCCGTGAGGTGGAAGAGCTTCTCAGATATCATTCCAAAACGGAGGAAGAGCTCGACTACTCGGTTATAGGCACATTCGCGCCGCCTGACGCGGAAGGAAAGTGTGTGTATTGCAACCACTGCATGCCGTGCCCGGCAGGGCTCGACATTTCACTTATCAACAAGTATTATGACCTTGCAAAATCCGGAGACAGGCTCGCAAGGGAACACTATAATTCGCTTGAAACCAAAGCCGGAGACTGTATCGGATGCGGACATTGCGACAGCAGATGTCCCTTCGGTGTCATGCAAAGCGAAAGAATGACGGAAATCGCTGACTATTTCGACAATTATTCAGACTAGATGCTTCGGAGGGGATAAACTATGGATTACAGAAATTATGACGGCATCATATATCTCAGGGCGGACAAAGGCGACGAAATACTCTCATCTATTCTCGATGTATGTAAAAAAGAAAATGTACGGTCTGCTTTTTTCTCCGGAATAGGCGGATGCAGCAGCGCGGAAATACAAACATTCATTCCCGAGAAAGGCACTTTCGAAACCGAAAGAATCGAAGGGATGCTTGAACTCGTGTCTCTCACCGGAAATGTGATTTCATCCGAAGAAGATTACAGTCTCCATGCTCACGGAATCTTCTCGTACAAGTCAGGAAAAAGTCATAAGGTAACGGGAGGACACATAAAGGCAATTACCGTTTTGTATACCGGGGAAATTGAGATACGTCCTGTTTCAGGCGGATGCATTGGAATGAAAATTAATGAAGAGACCGGAACCGCTATGTGGAATTTTTGATTTCATACTGCACCAATATTGAAATTTCCCTCAATATAATATATAATATTTAAGTTATAACACTTTTTTGAGGTGCTCATGGAAGACGATAGAATAGAAAAATATTGCAAATACTGCGAAGAAGCCAAGACGCTGAGCGACCCGGACACTATGCTCTGCCCCTTCCGTGGCGTTATCTCGGCCTCGTATGTTTGCGGGAAATTCAAATATGACCCTTTAAAAAGAGAGCCGAAAAGACCCAAGGCCAAGATTCCGTCAGAGGAAGAAATAGAATTTTAATTAAAAAGCAAGACACTCCAACGGAGGTACCGAAATTGATACTCGCACTAGAAGAAGCAAAATATAAACTGGAGAATTTCCGCAAGGACATATCCGAACTTGCAAGCGCACTCAGAATAGATGATCTCAGAAAAAAAGCAGCCGAACTGGAAGAATCGACTTCATCGCCTGATTTCTGGGGAGACCAGGAGAACTCCAGCAAAGTTCTGAAAGAAATAAAGAGACTTAAAGGCAAAATCAGCGCCTATGAGTCACTTGAATCAAAACTTGAAGACACCATAACACTTACAGAACTTGCTATTGAAGAGAATGATGAATCATTTGTACCTGAGGTGGAAGAATCTGTACGTGATATAGAAAAGGAAGAGGAGAAACAGAGAATCGAAGTTCTTCTGTCAGGGGAATACGACTCCAACAATGCGATCATCTCATTCCATCCCGGTGCAGGCGGAACGGAAGCTCAGGACTGGGCTCAGATGCTTTACAGAATGTACACCCGCTGGGGAGAACGTCACGGATATACCGTGAAGCTCCTTGACTGGCTTGACGGTGAAGAAGCAGGACTTAAGTCTGCCACCATCGGAATAGAGGGAGAGAATGCATACGGCTATTTAAAAGGCGAGAACGGAGTGCACAGGCTTGTAAGAGTATCCCCGTTTGATGCATCCGGAAGGCGCCATACATCATTCGCGTCCGTCGAAGTCATGCCGGAGCTTGATGACGACAACGGCATAGAAATAAAGGAAGAGGATCTTGAAATAACAGCTCACCGATCCTCGGGAGCAGGCGGACAGCACATAAACAAAACAGACTCCGCTATCAGGATCACTCATATTCCTACTGGAATAGTGGTAGGATGCCAGACAGAAAGAAGCCAGCTGCAGAACAAAGAAACAGCGATGAAAATGCTTAAAGCCAAGCTTCTGGAGATAAAAGAAAGAGAAAAACTCGATAAAATCGACGATATCAAGGGAATCAAAAACAAAATAGAGTGGGGTTCCCAGATAAGGTCTTATGTTTTCATGCCCTACACTCTTGCAAAGGACGCAAGAACAGGCTATGAAGACGGTAACATCCAGGCTGTGATGGACGGAGAAATAGACGGATTCATCAATGCTTATCTCAAAATGAACGCAGCCCAGTGATGATGGAACCGGAAAATTCAAAAACCACATGCTTTGAGGGAATGACGTCCATAAGCGCAGTCATCAAGGCCATTCAGAACGGAATGAGCGACAGAAAGCTTATTTCCGTTTATATAGACTCCGAAAGAAAATCGAAGAGATACGATGATATAAAATGGCTGACTTACCGCTCTGCAGAGCTCGGTTTCCATATCGAATTTGTATCAGGTGAAGAAATATCAAAGCTTTCGTCAGGAACGACACACGGCGGAATCATAGCTGAATGCACGGAGAGGACATATCCGAAAATTGAGAATTCGGAAATACCGGATAACGGCTTTTATACTCTGATGGACGGGATAGAAGACCCGTATAATCTGGGTTTCTCAATAAGGAGCCTTTATGCATGCGGATGTGACGGAATTATTCTTCCCGAACTTTATCTGATGAATGCGGCAAGCGTCGTGGCAAAGGCATCTGCAGGGACCTCGGAGCTTATTCCGATTTATACATCCGATTCCGAGAACGGAGTCAGACTTTTCAAAAATCACGGATATAAAACCGTGTGTGCCGGAATCAGAAATTCCGTTTCATCCTTTGAAGCGGATCTAAAAAAGCCCATTCTTCTCGTGATAGGAGGGGAAAAAAGAGGCATTTCGGCATCTGTCTCAAAACTGGCTGACACTACCGTCAGAATTGAGTATGCCAGAGATTTCAGAGGATCTCTTCCATCTTCGTCTGCAGTGTCAATTCTGAGCTATGAGATCATGAGACAAAACAACCACAATATCGATAACTTCTGAGGCGCAATCTTTATGTTTCTGCGCCTCAGTGCATTAATATTTGCGGAGGCGATTTCCTTGGCATTTCCAAAAATATGTGTGGGTGACATTCTTGAACTTAAGAAGAACCACCCATGCGGAAACAACAAATTTGAAGTTATTCGTGTAGGCAGCGAGATCCGCATATTCTGCATGGGATGCGGAAGAGACCTGATTTTGCCGCGGGAAAAACTGGAACCTTCTATAGTGAGGATAAATCATGTTGAAGATCAAGACAAAAAAGAATGATACTGAGCTTGAACCTCTGGAGGGAAAGAAAATATATGACCGGCTGGGATTCACGATGTTCATCTGCTTCATCGTGCCTTTTGCGGCGCTTTTTACCATTCACAGTTTTCTGGAAGTATTCCCAGTCGGCAACAACTCAGTGCTCGTGCTCGACATGAATGCGCAGTATGTGTACTTTTTTGAAGAACTCAGAGATGTTCTTACAGGCGGACAGTCGATAATATACTCTTTCAACCGTAATCTGGGCGGAGAATTTCTGGGCATGATCGCCTATTATCTTTCCAGCCCGTTTTCGCTTATTGTTGCCCTGTTCCCAAAGGACATGATAACGGAAGCGATCTATTTTATTATTCTTCTGAAAGCCGGTTTTTCCGGAATGACATTCGGATTTCTTCTTAAAAAGACCAGAAATCTGAAACTTTCACACTGTGTTGTTTTCTCAACCGCATATGCCCTGTGTTCTTTCTGCGTCGTGATGCAGCACAATGTGATGTGGACTGACAACATCATTGCTTTTCCGCTTATGATCTATGCGATAGATGAAGTCATAAGGCACAGAAAATTCAAGATGTATGTCATTACTCTTGCTTACTGCCTCATCTCGAACTTCTATATAGGATACATGACATGTATCTTCGTTTTTGTCTGGTATTTTGTAAGGTATCTGAGTCTTATGCCGGACGAAAGAAATCCCGAGCACCAGAAACTTCATTTCATTTGGTCTTCTCTGCGCATACTGGCTGCTTCGGTAATTGCAGTCATGATTGCAGCCATAATGATACTTCCGGCATACTATTCACTGTCTTTCGGCAAACTGGAGTTCTCAAATCCTGACTATACGCCAAAACAGCTGTATGAATTTGCCGATCTTTTATCAAAATCATTTTACGGAACATATGATACCGTGCGTCCGGAAGGCATACCTTTCCTTTTCTGTTCAAGCGCGGTAATGATTCTCTCCCCTCTCTACTTCTTCATAAAGAAGATACCTGCGAGAAGAAAAATTGCTTATGGATTCATGAGCATATTCTTCATAGTCAGCATGAATTTCAGTGTGCTTGATATAGTATGGCACGGATTCCAGAGGCCAAACTGGCTGAATGCCAGATTCACCTTCATGTTTATGGGACTGCTCATAATCATGGCGGTGGATGTTTTCAGAAATCTTTCCGAGATAGGTTTCAAATCTGTCATAATTTCCGCTTTCGCGTGGGCAATTCTCCTTATAATACTTTCAAAAATAGGTTATGACCACTTTGACACCTTCTACACGGTATGGTTCGGACTTCTGTTCCTGATAATCATCTGCGCACTTATAGCAGGATATGCCAGAAACAAGGGCAAGCCCGTCACCGGAATGGTGATTTCACTGGCTCTTGCAGTCATAACGGTAACCGAAATGGTCACGAACGGACTGATAATGCTGAACGGTCTTGACAAGGATGTTGTCATATCAAACCGTGATTCATACAGAACGTTCATTGACAAGTATTACAAGGCGGCAGAACTGCTTCCGCATGAAGACGATTCTTTCTACAGAGCCGAAAAACTTGCGCACAGAAACAAAAACGACAACTTTGCACTTGATTTGAACGGACTTACCAATTCCACAAGCACTCTCAACAAGAAAGTTATAGATCTTCTTAAAAAATTCGGATACGATTCGAGATCCCACTGGTCCTTTTACTCAGGGGCCACTGCGGTATCCGATGCCATCTTTGATATAAAGTACATAATGGCCGATGAATCGGAAAAGAAACCGGTAATGAGTTATATTCATGATTCATACAGCAAATTAAACTCAACGGACGATGGCGTGGATATATACGAAAATCCGTATGCGCTTTCAATCGCATATGCCGTCAACAGAAAAACGGCCGAGTACGACCTTCCTTATGTCCTTCCGCCAGACGGAGGATATGAGGTATATGTGGATCCTTTCACGTATATGAATGAGCTTCTTACTTCAATGACGGGCGAGAATATAAAGATATGGACTAAGGCAGATCTTGACAGCACGACATATGAAGGATGCACTCCCACCGCGACAACCGGACACAAAGGATACAAAAAGGAATCCGGAGAAACCGCTACTGTTACATATAAAGTGGATATAACTTCTGACAAACCTCTTTATGTGTATTTCCCTTCTTCATATCCCAGAAAAGCCACGATGTATCTCGACGGAGTCAAGCTGTGTACTTATTTCGACACAAAAGAATTCTCCATTCGAGAACTCGGAACATACAATGATGGAGATACCATAAAAATCGATCTCACACTTCAGCAGGACAATCTTTACATAAGGAACGATGCAGATTTCTTCTGGTATTTCGATATGGAAGAATTTGAAAGAGCTGTTGATCTCCTGTCCCGCGGAGTCATGGATGTCCACTCTGATGCAGACCATCATCTCACGGGAACGATTGACGTTCCAGAAGACAAGACCCTGATTTTCACAACGATCCCGTATGATAAGGGCTGGCATGTCAAAGTTGACGGTAAAGACACGGAAACAATTGCCGTGCTTGACGAAGCGCTCCTTGCTTTCTACACAACACCCGGAAAGCATGCTGTGGAAATGTCATATTTTTCCGATGCTGTCAAATACGGTATTATCATTTCTGCTGTCGGAATATTAATGTTCATTTTATGGTGCGTCGCTGCGTATATAATAAAGAAAATGAAAGCTGACAGAGGCATATCAGAGGCGAAATATCCATATCCTGACCTTCGCTACAGCGATGAAAATTACTTAACACGGAGCTGCGGTGACGATGTGTCGGAACATAAAACAGCCGATGCCGACTCAGTGCAGACCGGCGAAGTCAGTGATGATGCAAAACAGCTTGAACTTCAGGAGATTCCGGAGCTCAATATGCTGGATTCATACGATGATACGGATGATGATCCGGATATTCCGCTTGATCTCGGAGATCATCCGAAGGAGCCGGATGATGATCCGGAAATTATGCTGGACGACGAACCGGCAAACTATGATGCAAAAAAGATTTTCGAGGAACTTGAAAAACTCGATGAAGCTGAACAGACGATTCAGCTCGGAGAACTTGACGGAATCAATGACCGGACGGGCATGACAAAATAACCGGGAACAATACACAAAAGGAATCTTGATGCGATGATAGAAACGCTTTATGGAAAAATAATCGAAACCGACCCGCTTTCATATTCGGTGATAATCGAGTGTGCCGGGGTCGGATACAAGACTACGGTTTCCGCTAACACATTCTCAAAACTTCCGCAGTCTTCCCTTCTCGCGGATGGGACAGCAAGCGGCTCTCCGATAAGGATATATACGCACATGGCTGTTAAGGAAGATGCGGTGGAACTTTACGGATTCTATTCAAGACAGGAGCTTGAAGCATTCAAACTGCTTATAAGCGTGTCCGGTGTAGGGCCTAAGGCGGGTATGTCAATACTCTCGCTTTTCACACCTTCCGGGCTGTCCGCTGCTATAGCATCCGGAGATTCAAAATCAATATCCCGTGCTCCCGGAGTGGGACCGAAGACAGCGGCACGTGTTGTTCTTGAACTCAAGGATAAATTCGCAAAGCTTTTCCCCACCCTTGCAGAAGGAGGCGACGGTGCACTGTCAGAGGCAGCATCCTCAGTATTCAATGCGACAGGAAAACTCGCCGACGCTCAGACTGCCCTCCAGGCGCTTGGATATTCCAGATCCGAGACAGCGGCTGCAATGAGAAATGTAGATGTTAATGCAGATGTTGAGACAATAATCAAACAGGCACTGAATGCTCTTCTCAAATCATAGCGAGGTTAATAAATGGACAACAGTGAATTCGATTATGAAAGCAGAATAATATCATCAGATCTGACTGAAGAGGACAGAGACGGAGAACCATCTCTGCGCCCGCACAGACTTGATGAATATACAGGTCAGGAAAAGGTCAAAGATAACCTGAAAATTCTCATTAATGCCGCAAAACTAAGAGGAGAAAGCGTTGACCATATATTGTTTTACGGCCCTCCCGGACTCGGAAAGACCACTCTTGCTGCAATCGTTGCAGAAGAGATGGGTGTCAACCTGAGGATCACATCAGGCCCGGCAATTGAGAAAAAAGGTGATCTTGTAGCAATGCTTTCAAACCTGAATGACGGTGATGTGCTGTTCATCGACGAGATACACAGGATTCCCAGAACGATAGAAGAAATACTCTACCCTGCCATGGAAGACAGGGCTGTTGATATAATGATCGGCAAAGGACCGTCTGCGCAGAGCATACATCTTTCACTCTCAAGCTTCACTCTTATCGGCGCGACAACAAGAGCTGGACAGCTTTCAAAACCACTGAGAGACAGATTCGGCTCTCTCATGAGGCTTGAACTGTATTCACCGGAAGAACTTGCCACCATCATCAAGAGATCAGCCTCGATACTTGATGTTCCAATAGACGAATCCGGCGCATTTGAAATCGCCTCAAGATCGCGCGGCACGCCGAGAATCGCAAACAGGCTTCTCAAAAGGGTGCGCGACTATTCACAGGTCAAAGGAAACGGACGCGTAACGAAAGAAACTGCCGAAAAAGCACTTGAGATGCTTGAAATAGATGAAATGGGGCTGGACAACACCGACAGAAGGGTCCTCGAGACAATAATCAATTTCTATGGAGGAGGTCCTGTCGGACTAGATACACTTGCAGCTACCATAGGCGAAGAGGCAGTCACTCTCGAAGACGTATGTGAGCCGTATCTCCTTCAGATCGGCTATCTTGCAAGGACTACACGCGGCAGAATCGTAACCAGGCTCGGCTACGAGCACCTCGGCCTAAAGTATTCACCTTCTTCTGCTCAGCAGGCAGCCGAACAGCTTGAATTATCAGAATCGGAGGAATAGGCCATGGACAGACCATGCATCCCCGCAGACCAGTCCAGGGACAAAATAATCGTAAGAACCAGTATAATAGGAATCATTACGAATATCCTGCTATCGGGATTCAAGGCGGCAATAGGGCTGATTTCCAACTCCATCGCCGTCGTTCTCGATGCCGTCAACAATCTTTCAGATGCTCTGTCATCAGTTATTACTATAATAGGCACTAAGCTCTCCTCGAGAAAACCGGATAAAAAACATCCGCTCGGCCATGGAAGAATCGAATATCTCAGTTCTCTTATAGTTTCCGGAATCGTCCTTTATGCCGGTATTACGGCACTTGTGGAATCGATCAAGAAAATCATACATCCGGAAGAATCAAATTATTCCGTTGTTTCGCTCATTATAATTGCAACGGCAGTAGTCGTGAAATTCATTTTGGGAACATTTGTCAAGGCTCAGGGAAAAAAAGCGGGATCTTCCGCGCTCGTTGCATCGGGATCGGACGCATTCTTCGATGCGATACTGTCAGCCTCCGTACTCCTTTCGGCCATTATTTTCCTGACGACCGGTGTTTCGCTTGAAGCATATGTCGGTATCGTAATTGCCGTGTTCATCATCAAAGCCGGTATAGAAATGATGGTAGACACGCTGAATGACATTCTCGGAAGACGAGCCGACCCGGAGATGGTTCACAAGATCAAGGATGTAATTCTGAGAGAACCTGATATCAGAGGAGCATATGACCTCTTCATAAACAACTACGGCCCCGATAAGAACTACGCAACAGTACACATTGAACTGCCGGACACCATGACGGTTTCAGAGGTGGACAAACTCACACGAAAGCTGCAGGTCGCAGTTCACAAAGAAACCGGAGTGATTCTGACAGGCGTCGGAGTATATTCATACAACACAGGCGATGATGAGATATCAAAAATGAGAAATGCCATACAGAGAAAAGTCATGTCTCACAACTATGTGCTTCAGTTTCACGGTTTTTACGTCGATGAAGATACCAAATCAGTGAGATTCGACGTAGTTCTCTCATTCGATGTAGATCATCATGAAGTGATTAAGGAAATCTATTCCGAGATCAAAGATATGTACCCGGATTATGAATTCTATGTCACTCCCGATGTGGACATAAGCGATTAAACATTTAAAAACAAACAAATAGCCCTGAAATTTCATCACCGGTTCTCCGGAACAGAGGTGAAGTATTTCAGGGTCTTTTCGTTTTTGTATCTTAAAAATGAACTATTAACTATGAATTGTCAAATTATACAAAAATAGAACTTGTGAATAATGCAAAACGCCGATTTTGAATATGCAATGTATATTTTTATTATTCATTGTGATATAATTTTTCATGCCAAATAACTCTAAAGTATATCAAAGGAGCGGGATAAATGAAGAAAGTTATAACATTGATAATAGCACTTGTTCTTCTGACAGTAATGGCTGTTGTCGCGAGTGCAGCAGTTGGCGAAGTTGCATACGGCAGAAAAGTGGCTCAGGCTCCGAACATGGAAGAGATAGATGCTTCCTGGGGAGAACCTTCCATCTACGTTACCAAAAACAACCCAAACGCCACACTTGTAAAATACTGGCAGGAATTCATTGACACCTGTTACTACACAACGGGCGGAACAGGACCTAACGGACGAACGACAATCGTTCCGGAAGACAGTGACTTCTGGATGTACTTCCTGTACGATGATAAAAATATCTATGTTGGCTTTAAAACACCCGACTACCACATTTGCGGTGGAGCTGGAGGGGAGGAAAAGCACAGAGGCGACGGAATCCACATGTGGCTGCAGCCGCTGGATGCTATGGCAGACCCGTACGGAGCATGCGGACGCAGTGCTGACGCTACGACTGAACAAAGACAGGCAGATTCATCCCAGTACTATTTCTTCTGGAATCTTCAGTTTGACGACTGGACCACAGACTCGGGAAATGCTTGTCTACAGCTGGATGAAAAACCCCAGATCTACCAGTTTGACGACAAGGAAGAGCTTCACTGCATAATCAAGATTCCGCTTACAATGTACGGTCTGAAAGGAAAAGATCTGCAGGGATTCGAATTCGGTATCTGTGTTCTTAGAATAAGCTCCATAAGCACCTATGACGAAGGATACGCCGGCTGGCTTGAATGGGGAAAATGGATGACGGAATTCTCAAAAGAGAACACAAGCGTGAACACCGTTATTCTTTATGATCCAGCTATAGGAAAACC
>CACXBN010000285.1 GCA_902765885.1 uncultured Ruminococcus sp.
ATTATACCGTAGATCACCGCCACGACAATGGTACGGATATTCGATATGCCTTCGTTTTTGACTTTGGACTCATCGTTGTTCATCAGTCTGCTCCTTTCACATACACTTTCTCATTATAATTGTACATCATATTTCCGGCTGTGTCAAATCCGGAAAAAACAAAAAACGGCAGCTTTTTAAAACTGCCGTAAAACATGTTTCTTCTTAAAGTTCCTTTACTTTTCTGAGGAGACCTTCAGAATTCCCCTTAAAGATTTTTTCTACAAAATAGCGTGTGGAGAATGTCAGGTAATCGTCTTCTGAAACGAGTGAATTGTGCTTGTTGATCCTGCCTTCCTTCTTTACACTTACAAATCCTCTTTTGCGAAGCCGTGACAGAAGTGTCAGCAGAGTTGTTATGCAATACTCTTGCAGATCCGGGCTGCTGTCCCTGATGGTATCTGCCGAAATATCCCTGATTCCCTGTTTTTCCAGATCCCATATTGCCTGCATGATCCTGAGTTCAGAATATGGAAGCTTAGTTGTGATAGCGTTACTCATAATAAAACCTTTTCTTGAGATTTTTTGTTTCCCTAACAGGAGCTTGTGTGAAAAATAATCAGATTCACGCTGCTTTAAAAAATGTTAGCTGTTGCTTAATCAATTCACGAAAAAAAATTTCCTTGAAACGATAAATGAATTATATCTTTTTCGTTGTGTTTTGTCAACAATTTTTAACAAAATTATTTTTTCGCTATTTTTTCGTCTGTCAATTTGCGTTGCCGGAATACCGCAGAATCAGACTGAAAAACGAAGATACCGTGCAGGCATGGTAAAAAATTCAAATATAATTCACAAATATTTTAACATTTGTTTTTGTAAAAAAATGTTTGAGCATGTATCATTAATTGTTGACAGTTCATTATTCGGAATCGGAGTACATGTATGTTCGGCTATGTGAAACCCTATGTGCCTGAACTGAAAATTAAAGAATACGAGTGCTTTCGCGCCGTTTACTGCGGACTGTGCCGGGCTATGGGAAAGGTTTCGGGACAGATGTCAAGGCTGACTCTTTCCTACGATTTTGTTTTTTTTGTCATGATGCGCATGGCGCTGACAGGGGAGAAGCCGGAATTTGAAGAATTCAGGTGCCCTGTGCATTTCACAAAAAAAAGACAGTACATGAGATTGTCTGAAGGTTCGGCCTATTCCGCCGTCCTTTCATCGGTTCTGGCAAAAGGAAAAAACAGCGATGATTTAAATGATGAGAAGGGAACAAAGCGCCTTAAAGCCCTGTTGTTGTCACCCTTCTTCACGCATTTTCTTGCAAAATCGAAAAAAAACCGGAAATATGAATACAGAGAAGAGTTCGGGACGGAAACATCGAAGCTTCTTGATGAACTCGGCAAACTCGAAAACGAAGGATGCCAGTCTCTCGATGAGACGGCTGAGGCTTTCGGAAATTTACTTGCATACATTCTTTCGTTTGGCCTTGAAGACGAGACGGCCGCGATTGCAAGAGAGATCGGTATGGCGACGGGCAGATTCGTATACGTGTGTGATGCCGCAGATGATCTTGCAGACGACGTAAAGAAAAACAGATACAATCCAATCTATGCCGGCTGGGGCGATATCGCTCTCGAAGACGGCAGAATATCACATGTTGCAGCTGAAAGCATAAAGATCTCACTGCCGATAGATCTCGAAAAGCTCGGCGAGGCAGTGGAGAAGCTGAACGGTGATCACGTGTTTGTTCCTATAATAAAAAATATAGTTTATCTGGGAATGCCTTCTTCTCTTGAAAGAGTGATCGAAGGCGGGAAAAAGAAAGAGGAAAAAAGCTACAGATGAGAGATCCCTATCAGATTTTAGGAATTCCGCGTAGCGCTACGGACGATGAGGTTAAGAAAGCGTACTATAAGCTTGCGCGCCAGTATCATCCGGACAACTTCGCATCAGGTTCAGCTCAGGCAGCCGGAAGCGAGGAGAGAATGAAGGAAATAAACGAAGCTTATGATATGATTCAGAAAGAGCGCCAGGGAAGAGGCGACTCTTCATCCGAATACAATTCATATTCTTCGTCCGGCACTACGAATTTTTATACGATCAGAACATATATGAACCAGGGAAGATATTCCGAAGCGGAATATCTGATCAATTCCACTCCGGCCTCCGACAGAGGAGCCGAATGGAACTTCCTCAAGGGATGCCTGCTGGTTCACAGAGGCTACTACTATGATGCCATGAGATTCATAGAAATTGCCTGCTATATGGATCCGGGCAACCAGGAATACGCAGAAGCAAAATCCAGACTTCAGCAGAGGTCAGCGAATTTCGGAAGCACTTACAGAACTTCGCAGGGAACCGCCACGGGAGGTCCGGATCTATGCACATTGTGCTCGACACTGCTGTGCGCCGATACCTGCTGTGAATGTTTCGGCGGCGACATCATAAGGTGCTGCTGATGAAAAAGACTTCCACAGCCGCCAAGAAAACGGCATTATGCGGAGTTCTTGCCG
>CACXBN010000286.1 GCA_902765885.1 uncultured Ruminococcus sp.
AAGATACTCTGCAGCCGCGACGGCTGGTAAGTCTTTCGCATCGGCATAAATCCGGTATGAGCTCTGCCCCTCTTTCACTACATATGCGACAACAGGCTTCGGCTCAGGCTCGGGCTCAAGTTTTGATGCCGGCACAGCCCCGGAGAGCATGTCCGGAAAGAAGCGAAGCGCCAAAAGCGCAGTAGCTGCCAGCAGAAGAAGCAGCAGTATAAGAAAAAGAATCCCAGCTTTTTTCATAGTTGTTTCTTACCTGTACCTCATTTTTTTGTTCGCCATTTTTCTGTCAACTCCAGAAAAAAAAGACATAAGTATAACATATGAAGTATAACATGATTGCCCGCTATTTTACAACAATGAATTCATCTCTCCGTTTCGTTCTGAACAGGCCGCGCAGTGCGGATGACCGAAAAAAACGTTCTTAAATCAACCCCAAAAAGTTAGACATTTTCTATTCACGCACCCTGAAGGGGGGTAGTATCTTTGTCGAGCCGGTGTCAGATCCTTTAACTGGCTTTTTCCTTCATCATTCTTTCTTCTGCTTTTGCTTGAATACGTCGTTGAAAAAAGCACCCCATTCGTTAGTCATATACCATACTGTCTAACAAATGGAGTACTTTTCAATTCTTTTTTGAGCTTCGCTGAAAGGAAACCCTCTTCTAATACCGCCACTTCGTTTTCCAACCAGACTTTTTGGGGGATTTAATTGGCGCTGTTCTTTTCTGTTCTGGCTGCTATTCCTTCTACCGAGCAAACCAAGTATTCATATTCCGCCAATGCTTCTATCGCTGCCCGCTGAGATCTTGCACATGCTGCCGTATTTTTGGTCTTCAGCTGTGTAAACATGGCGTGCTGAGCAACCCCGCGCCAACAATCAGATAATCGTACATCATTCGCTTTTCTCCCAGGTCCCTTCTATATACACATCTGAGAATTAACTTATACGCATTGTGCGGTCTGCATGCTGTTTCTCATACTTTACTAAGAATAAGAATTGATGAGATAGCACGACATCTCGAGTATTCATTCTGATTTCTTCAATTTATCGTGCACCCGCTTCTTCAGCTCATTTCGATCTGTGTTAAACAACATCACAAATCGTATCGCGTATTTTGTGAGCCCTTCTAAATGGTGATGAGCAATCAAATAATCCGTCCTTAGACTATACCAGTACTGAAAGCAGTTGAAAACCTTCAAACCGGAATCGAATTCATTTTCAGCTTCAAGTTTTCTCACCCATTTAATACTGGCAGTACTTGGAGAATGCAAAAAAGTTTCATACGGGAGGCACGCGTCCTGATAATCCATTGGCAGCCAGAAGGTGTCCTCTTTAAATATCGCCGTAAACTCTTTCATGTATTTCACAGCGATTTCCTGCAATCTTGCAACCATCCTGTCACCATCAGAACTTCTTGACATCTGTGGCTTGCCATCTTCTAAATAGCCAAGACATGTTGGCGCATCCTCTGTTAGGAAGAGCTCCCTTGGCAGCCATGACACATATGGTGCAGAGGAATAAAAGGTCTTTCTCATTATTCTTCCATGCTTGCTTCTCTCAATTGCCACATCATTGGTTGAATGTGTATAGCTTGCCGTTATACCTGTCTCTGGGAAAAAGCTATGCAGTATAATTTCATTTCTTAAATTGTAGCCCACGTCATAGGTCAGGATACTTTTTCCCATCAGAGGTTCATAATACTTCTTAAAGCCGTCCAATAGCACCTTCATTTTGTCTTTGTCTATGTAATGGTCATATAAACGCTGGGCAAAACAGGCCAACTCGGTTTCTGTTGCAAATTCAGTCTTCCATTTTATTCCAAGTTCGTTTTCCAAAATCTCTATCGCTTCTTCTTTCAAAACAGATTCCAGCAGTTTGGAGAGGGATTCTGGAGAATTCCTTTTATAAGTAATAAACGAATTCGTACAGGCTACTCTTTCAGCGCTTGTGAACACGAGCGGGAACAGAGCTTTACGCGAAGTACGGACATATTCTGCCGGTGTATCTCCTTCATCGAACTCTCGGAGCAGATTATATCCTATGAAGGGCAGATAGCCATCTCTTGAAAAGAATAGAACTCTATCATAGTTCTTTTCTGTTGTTAACTCATGCACCCAAAGCGCATGAGCCATGCAGTATAAACCAAGCGCTAAATTTCCGAACAACTGTTCATCCCGGGCATAATCACCGTTTTTATTGTACCCACGGAACGGATCGTCAAATACGCTGTTTGCAGCAACAGCGAGCATGCATTTGATGCCGAGTTTTTGTAATGAACACCGGTTTGGAAAAGGCGCACGATTTTGTTTATATGCATACTTAAACGCCCGTCCTCTACAGACATTAGGAATAGTGCCGGAAAGCAGATCCACGGGCCGATAATATGGAAACGCTTTGATCCCTTTTTTTCGAGGTACCTTCACGTCGGTTATGATATTATCTCCGATGTGAACAATTTCGCTTTTTTCGATCTTCAGTGTATCAAGAACAGAATCGTATAATTTCCCTGACGCTTTGCCATACCCGACTTCACACGAAACGAAAACCCGTTCCGGTAAAGGTATTTCGTTTTTCTCAAGCAACTGACCTATGAATTCGGAAGGCAAATACATATCAGAGATTGCAATAATACGTTTTCCCTTTGATATTGCGTACTTCACCAACTCCACAGCGCTTTTACGGGCATAGCAGAATCTTCTTTCCAATTCCATCTCTTTTGCCATCAAGGCGTCTGTCACTGATTCCGGAAAGATTTCCTCATTTTTTAGCACCGTGTATATCTCCGTCAGTTTTACATCTTCCAGGTTTTTCTGCTTTGCAATAAGCCTTGCTTTCTTCTCAGCCTCTTTCCTATATTCCGAAAACTTGATTTCATCAAAAGCGCCGAGCAAGCCAGTTGCCTCTCGATCCAGGAATTTGAACAGATCCACGGGTTTCCAAAACGGACGCAGCAGCAAAGTATCAAAGACATCAAAACTGACGACCTTTACTTCAGGTGAGGCAATTGCCGTTTTTATTATATTTATGGTGCTTCTGCGCATGTTAATTGCCTCCACTTATTTATAAATAAATGATCTCTTTATTTTCGCCGTTTTGTAAGATAGACCTTATCAAGCAGATGTAACTTCAGTAGGATCCGCTTCAGTGTTTTCCATTTTCCCGGACTAATTTTGAGCTTGATGCTCTCAAGTTCATAAAAAAGACCTTTATCCAGTCTCAAGTATTTATCTGACTCATAACATATATATTTACAAAGCGAATTAAATACAATCGGGTATTCCGTCTCAAAAGACGGATATTCTTTCAAAAGATATTGTGTTGCCTTCACCAGTTTTTCAGGTGATGAACTAATTGAATCCGGCAAAACCTGATATTCCACCAGTTCTTTTTTTATGCCGAAAAGTGAATACTTTCGGAGTGCTCGGATGAGCCATTCAAGATCTTGAAAACGAGGCATATCATTATTAAATTTAATCTCTTCAACTACACACCTCTTCGTAAAAATCGTTTGCGTACTTGTACCAAATTGTAATTCTTGTGCAGGGATTTTTCCAGTCTTAGTCATATTCGGAACCGTCATGGTATTTCCATTCGGTTCCACACGACGCATTTGGCAGATTACTATATCGGCGTTTTCTTTTTCCGCTACTGCAAGTTGCTCCTCAAGTTTTGTAGGATACCAGTAATCATCGCTGTCCTGGAAAGCTACATATTCTCCCTTTGCAGCTTCGATTCCGGTATTTCTTGCGGAGCAAGCACCTTTGTTCTCTTGAAAAATATACTTAATCCTGGGATCAACAATACTTGCGATGATCTCCTTTGTTTCATCAGTAGACCCGTCATCAACAATAATTAACTCTATATCTTTATATGTTTGAGAAAGAACACTGTTAGCTGCTCTTGCAATACACGAGGCCCTATTGTACGTTGGGATAATTACAGAAATCATTTTTTACACCTCAAAAAAAGAGCAAAAAATAGTTGACATTTGAGCAAGGCATTAACCTATCGGCGGCATTTGTTTTCCCCATCTTAGTGTTGTATTTATTATCAACACAACATTCTTTTCTCTAGATTGCTGTTTTCGTAGGTTTTCATACACTCTCCTAGCTCTCTGCAGGATATACTCGTCCATTCTCCCCGGCAAAGAGAGCAGACGGGTACAACAATCCGGTTACTTAACTGCAAGTAGTATACTAAACCATCCTGTGGAAGTCAATAAAACACGTCTTCATCGTTACATGTCTCAGGATAGCGGCAGGAACAAATCCAAATCCGGAGAGCGCGGTTAAATCATTGAACTGCTCCTTGCCGTTTTCCGTTACACATTTCCGATGTTTATTGGAAATGAAAGATAGAGAACTCCTTCTCGCGTGTCAGATTTTGTGTGGTTGCCTCATCTTACGCGATCTGGGGGGTTCTCTTTCTTTTTTATAATGCGATATATATTTGCTATTTGCGTTACCTTACCACATGATGAGCTTCTATGCTCTTTTTCGAATTGCTTTGAGAGCCCAGGCTGAGGCTTCTCTCGCCTCATCATTTTTCCTTAAAAGCAGCCAGAATAGTCCCGGTGATAGCAAGCAGCAAATAATTGTTCTGATTAACAATGACATAATGCTCATTTGCGGACTAATCATCTTGCATACGAGATAAGAAATCGTACATACCAATGTTGTAGCCACGAAATAGTTGGC
>CACXBN010000287.1 GCA_902765885.1 uncultured Ruminococcus sp.
ACGAAAGTGACATGGCAGAGACTGACGTCGAGGCTGTGCATCTTCGGCAAGCCGGACCAGCATGTGCCGGCATCCATACTTCAGCTCCGGGACAAGCCCACGCATATGATAATGAGCGAGAATCTGGCTTCCACCATAGAACCGGACGACTATTTCCAGTACTGAGAGACCTCAAAACAAAACGGGGGACTAAGTATAGTGGATTCTTCAAGGTATGATTTAATATCTATATAAAAACCTAGAGCACTTCTTGTGATTAAATGCAAGAAGTGCTTTTTACATTGTCGGGAATAAGATCAGAACCAGACCGCAGCGCTGAAACGTGAACAACTACACATGATGAGGGTTTTTGCAACAAATATACAAAGCTAAAAAGCGAACGCCGTCAGCTTTTCCAAGTATCTGAAAAAAAGGGTAAAGCCAAGCCCTTGACATTAGTTTCGGCATCTTTTTTGCCTGAACCTGTCTTGTCTTGGGCTTTTTTCTATTCTAGGCTGTTTATTTTGCTGCAGCTCTTTGTTTTTCATTGCTGTATACTCGATATTACGAATCAAAAATAGTTGTTGACAACAGTCTACACTTATGGTATACTTTGCTTGAGGTTGACGGGCGTCAACATGTAACAAGTATCATATCAAAGAGGAGAGAGGTAGATTTTCTCTCAAATACGAGTGAGAATCGACGGATGTACTATGGATCATATTATGTTATCAGATAGTGAGTGGAGGATCATGAAACAATTGTGGGAAAGATCTCCATCCACCCTCGGGGAACTGACGAAGGCTCTGGAACCGGAAACAGGGTGGACAAGAGCTACAGTATTTGTTCTGTTAAAACGCCTTATAGCAAAGAATGCTGTCCGAATGGACGAAAACCAACGGTCTAACGTATATTCGCCGCTTATTGTCCGTGAAGATATTGCACCGGCTGAAACGGAATCGTTTTTGAACAGGGTGTATGACGGCAGCTTGGAAATGATGTTTTCATCTCTGACATCAAGGAAAAAACTATCAGCAGAAGAGATCGCGGAAATCCGGCAGATCCTTGACAGGGCTGAGAACAACGGAAAGGATTGATGGCATGATAGCATATATTGTTTCTTTGTCGCTTCTGATTTTAACAGTCATTCTTATCAGAGCTGTCTTCCGGAACAGTGTTTCCTCCAGACTGATTTATGCACTGTGGGCGGTGGTCATCATCAGAATGGTCCTTCCGGTCACTCTGTTCCACGTCAATGTGAGACTTCCCGAAACAATTTCTGCTCCGCAGACGGGTTATGCAGAACACGATTCTGCCTCTGTCGCAATACCCGATAATCATTCGGCGACTGATATATCTTCATGGCATGATGTTTCCGAGACATTATCGCCCGTAAAACCAGTGGAGCAGGGTACTGAAACAGGAGATCAGCCAGCTGTCGAGATCAGGCCCAATAGCGAACCGGTCGCAGAATCTGCCGGAATGGACTGGAAACAGATCCTCAACGTAGCATGGGCAGCCGGGGCTTCGATTCTGGCTCTATGGTTCATAATAACAGGGATTTCGTTCAATGCAAAACTTGTAAAAAATCGGTCTCCTCTCGGCGAGTACAAAGGGAAAAAGGTTTATGTTTCCGAGTGCTCCGGAGTGCCCTGCATCGCGGGTATCGTCCCGAGTATATATATAACTCCAAGTACATCAAACAAAGAAGCCGGACCGTTCGTCATACGACACGAATACATGCATATAAAACACGGGGATCATTTATGGTCCATTATCCGTGTTGCAGCACTGATAGTGTTCTGGTGGAATCCACTCGTGTGGGCTGCTGCAATTTTATCAAAGAGAGACTCGGAATTTGCGTGTGATGAGGCTGCTTCAGCTCATATGAATAATAAAGGACGCCTCAGATATGCGAGAGTTATTCTTGATACGACTCCGCAGAACAGACCTTTCGCAACGGGGTTGGGGAGCGCTCCTCTCAAGGAGAGGATTCTCAGGCTTACATCAGGAAGAAGAAATAAAGTGGTATGCCTGGCTCTTGTCATCATTCTGGGCTTGTGTGTAGTCGGGTGTTCTTTCGGATCTATCAGCAACAGTACCGATACTGGGAAGGACCAGACTGCAAGTGATACTATGCCGCCGAGCGAGACGACAGACACATATGATACAGCAGACTCAACGGATACATCAGACCAGACGAACGCAACTGACAGTGATACCGGGTCTTCAGATACGACCATACAGGAACCTGACACGGATGAACCGGTAAGTGGCATTGATTC
>CACXBN010000288.1 GCA_902765885.1 uncultured Ruminococcus sp.
ATAGCGAAAAATCCTGTCTATCAGGCGGCAGTCGTGCAGAATGATGAACTGTTTGCAATGATACTCAAACTGTATTATGGTATAGCCGATGATGATGAATGTTCTTATTTGTCAGATTATTTGGGATGCCGTATACTTCCGTCTCTTTCCGAAGAATATGATAGGAATTATGTAGTTGAACGCAGTGATGTTGATTACACCATGCTTAACCGCTCCGGATACAGAATATTTCACAGACCGGCTATGGCCATGCATGGCTACACACACAGTAAAATCACTCTGAATCCGCATGTAAAGGAAGGGGTCGATGCAGCTCGGATTGATGATGGATCAATATCATTTAATGATTATTTAAATTTCTTTGCTGGAGAATGTTGCGGAAACATTGAACAGGGAAGATCCACGGAGGAATAATGATCAATATTACAAGAGAAAAGACTTGCTGCTTTACGGGTCACAGGCCCGAAAAGCTTAAAGGGAAAGAATCCACGATCATAAAAAATCTGTCAAAAGAAATAGAAAAAGCAATTTGCGAAGGCTACGATACCTTTATAAGCGGAATGGCACCGGGTGTGGATATATGGACTGCTGAGGAAATCCTGAGAATGAAGGAGAGCGGTCAGAATATCAGACTTGTGTGCGCCGTACCTTTTGAAAATGTCGAGAAGAACAGGACGGAAAAGGATAAAGAAGTTTTTCGCGATGTAATTGAAAGGTGTGATGAAACCGTGTATATCTGCAAAAAATATGCTCGGTGGTGCTTTCTCGCAAGAGACAGATGGATGGTCGATAATTCAGCCAGGGTGATTGCAGTATTTAACGGAGCTCACGGCGGTACCGAGTATACAGTAAACTATGCCATAAGCAAGGAACGTGACGTGATTTTGATAGATGATACGGTGATTATATGAAAAAGGGAATTTTCTGGTGCCGCGGACATACTACAGGAACACCGGAGCTGATAACGGTTTCAGTGCAGTGTAATGAGTATGGGATGCCGGCCGACGATGTCTGTTTCAGCTCGAAGTCAGGAGAGAACTTCA
This sequence comes from uncultured Ruminococcus sp., assembly GCA_902765885.1. Taxonomy (GTDB): domain Bacteria; phylum Bacillota; class Clostridia; order Oscillospirales; family CAG-272; genus UMGS1696. Next base: position 1,044 of record CACXBN010000288.1, read on the forward strand.
ATCACATGACAGAATGGAACCGTCTTGACAGACATATTACAGAGCGACATCCATATAACTATTATCCAAGAGGGAGGGTGGAAATAAAGAACAGACGTGCCACTGTGTTTCTTAATCCGGATATTAACAATGAGGAGATAATAAATCTTATAAAGAGCAAGTTTGAACTGTATGACCTTAAAAATGTGACTGTTAAAAGCGACGGAACAACGCATTACGGTTATACATGCCGTGATTGTTGATTGATATACGAGGACGATTAATATGGAAGAGTACAGAAAAGTTGATAGTATTTTTGATGGGTTACAGAGACATGTTGTAAGTTCGAAAGAGCTGATAAAAGAGCCTGAAAAAATCGAAGATGAATATGGGTATTATATAATACGAAAACAAGTGTTGCTAACTCTTGACGACGGGATGGAGGTTGAAATATGCCAATGGACTGACGGAGACCTTCATACTGATCTTGTGGATGTTTCGATTGATAAAACCATGTATGATTCAAGAGAAAAGTCAGACTTAATTCCATATCTTGAAAGTAAAGAAGTGTATCTCGAAAATATTGAAGACAAAAGCCAGGGATGCAGATGGAAATATGCTGGATTGTCAAAACACAAAAAAGATGTGTACAGAATTCAGTATATTGACCCTGACTTTGACTGAGTGACAAGAGATATTTAGTTAAAATCCAGACAATTTGAGAAAAACTCACAGATAGATTTTTGTGACAGCCGGTCAGGATAACAAGGAGAAATACAAAGAATCGGGCGGCGGGGAGACCCCGCCGCCTTTTGCATTTGAAGTGAGCTCATGTGATTATGAAGCTCATCTGATTACATAGTTTCAGCATTCCGTATTCGATACAAGAGAAGAAGTTTGTGATATCCAGCTTCAGAACTACATCCTTACCGACATGCGGATCTGCATTTTTCAGCACGGAAGCCCCTAACTTATACGCAGCGGCATATTTTGGCACTTGGTATTTGCTCAACACATTTTTTAATATCCATTTCTGGATATACTTCAGTTTATTGTTTGGTACATGCAGAGTTCTGTATGTTCCATCTCTCTTTGGAACACGAATCGTCTTATAGGAATCTATTAGATGATTTGAAGTCCAATAGATGCGACTGACGCTGGCGTTATGTGCACATTGGTTTGATGTAGGCCACAAAGAATCGACAAATTTATGGACAGTTGGAATGAAGGCCATCCTGCTTTCATGAACAATGTAATCCACATAGCGCAAGAATTCTTGAAAACCGCCAAATTGCCTGACAAGCGGGAAATTCCAAGGCTTCAACTCAATCTTGCTTGAATTTATCATAGAATGTGACGGGGCGGCACCCACAATGTGATAGCTGCGAAGCAGCAATG
>CACXBN010000289.1 GCA_902765885.1 uncultured Ruminococcus sp.
GAAAACGGCGTAATAATCAGGGCTGAAGAAGAATAAAAAAGCACGGCGACAGGCAAAAATAAGCTTCTGTCGCCGTTTTTAATAACGGTTAATGGTGATTTTATGGAAAAAATAAGACTTGGTACGATAGGGAGCGGAAAAATAGTGCATTCGATCCTTAACGGTGTTATGGAAACAGATGGAATAAGTCTCGAGGCCGTATATTCCAGAACTAATGCAAAAGCGGAGGAACTTGCCGCAAAATACGGATGCAGCAAGGCTTATACCGATATGGATATGTTTCTCGAAGACAAAGACATAAATACAATTTATATAGCATCTCCGAATTCCCTGCATTATTATCAGGCAAAAAAGGCGCTTTTAGCAGGAAAAAATGTCATTTGTGAAAAGCCTTTTGTTCCAAGGGCAAAAGAAGCGCTGGATCTATATAAGATATCGAATGAAAAAAAACTGTATTTGATTGAAGCCGTACCGACTCCATACCTTCCCAATTATATGGTTTTGAAAAGAGAACTTCACAAAATCGGGAAAATAAAGCTTGTAATGTCGAATTACAGTCAGTATTCAAGCAGGTATGATCAGGTGCTGTCCGGAGAAAAGCCCAATATTTTCAATCCCGAATACGCCGGCGGATGCCTTATGGATATTAATTTCTACAATATTTATTTAAATATCGCACTTTTTGGCATGCCCGAAAGAGCAGAATATTATCCAAATATATACCCGGGACTCTCCGATACATCGGGGATAATGGTAATGGACTACGGTGATTTTCTGTCTCAAAACGCGGGAGCAAAAGATACATGGGGAATAAATTTTTTCCAGATAGAGGGAGAAAACGGGTATATATATGTGGAAAACGGATCAAATACCCTGAGTTCCGTAAAAGTGGTCACTAAAAACAGCAGCGAAATTTTTAACGAGCAGCCTGAGAGTGACAGGTGGAAATATGAGATAAGAAAACTGACGGAAATTATATTAGGCAACAACAGAGCGGAAATAGACAAAAACGCTGAAATCACAATAAAAACAGTTGAGACCATGGAAAACGCAAGGAAGAAAGCAGGAATTGTTTTTCCAGGAGATATTTAAATACCTGAGAAAAGAATCTTTACGATAATATGTATACTAAGCTGCCATCGGGACTACACACAGATGTGGATCCGGTGGTTTTTTTGCCGGCAAACCATTATTTTCCCAACAAAAAAATATTTTTAGGCAAAAAAAGCAATAATTTGATTTATCACAATAGATTGCTAAAGCAAAAAGAGGTCAGAAAACACTAAAAAAGTCAGTCTGAGGAACCATTTTTGCGATTATAACGTCGTAAATCCGGCCGAGATTCAAAAAAATGATGTTAAGGGAAGAAAATATGCCCCAAAAACAGCCTCAGAGGGGGATGAAAAATGTGAACAATTTGTAAATTGTTAAAAAAATGTATCATATATGTCAAAAAAATAATTTTACTATTGACAAACCGAACGTTTTTAAAGTAAAATTTTGCGAAATGGATGATAAGTTGCAGTAGTGTTCGAATTTATACATTTTCAATATTTTCAAGGTTTTTTTGCCGTGAGTCGGCAAAAAGTTGTGAAATTACGGCAAACAAAAATTTTATTAAAAAAATTTTCAAAAATATCGATAGATGTTGCACTGATGTTGCATACAGCATGATATAATGCGGCAGACAACGAAAAAGACGGTTTTGAGCCGAAAAAACAGAGAAATTTTCAGAAACGGGGACAAAATAATGACAGGAAGGACGAATTCAGCACTTCAGTTAAAACTGAATAACTGCAGGCGGGCAATTGCGATATTGCTGGCCTTCTTGTGCTGCATGTCATACATCATGTCTTCCGGTATTACTATAATATATGCCGACGATGAGTACCAGAGCACAGAAACGGGAGTTTCAACAGACACTGAAACACCATCTGATACTACTCCTCAGGAAACAGAACCTCAGGAAACCGACGCACAGGAAACAGAACCTCAGGATACCGAAGCACAGGAAACAGAGCCAGCAGATACTGAAACTACTGAGCCCGCAGAAACAGAAGATACTGCAGGAACAGACACAACACCAGAAGAACCCATAGCAATACCAGAGCTCCATGCTGTTATATATACGGATGAAACTCTGACAGCTCTCAAGCCGTTCGAGGATCACACCGAAATCACACTTAAGGGAGAATTCGAAAAAGAGTACAATGTAATCGCATATCCGCTTGAATACAAGTTTGGCGGAAAAGTCTCCCTGATAATATATGTTGTAAAAATCCTTGACGAAAACAACGAAGAAGTAAAGTTCGAAGCAGGATTATTCGAGATTAACGTAAAGAGCGAACTGATGGGAGAGATTCTCATAAACGGTTCAGAACTTCCCGAACTTTATAACTTTGATGTAGACAGCGTCATAAGAGATGAAGACGGCAATATAATTGAAATTATCGAGAAAAAAGCGGAATATGGTTTCGCAGAAGATGACGTAAACACCGTAGTATTCAAAAATGGTGAATTCACCGGATATGTTTTCGCAGTAGCAGACACAACAGGCGAAGAAACAGCTGAACCTACAGACACTGAGCCTGTTGAAACAGATGCACCGGAAGAAACATCCGAGACGGCTGAGACAGAACCAGCTGAAACTGAGCCGGCAGAAACCGAGCCCGAGGCAACAGATCCCGCAGACATTATTGATACAACAGAACCGGCAGAGACAGAAGAAAACATCGGTGAGACCGGAAACGAAACCGTAAATGATAGCGAAGAAACAGACCCGTGGTGGATAGGTTTTGTTGACGATCCCTTTGAATATCCCGATACGGTAGAGACTGAGACCACAGAAACCGAAACTGAACCGGCAGAAATCATTCCCGATGAAACCGATCCGGATGAAACAACGGTTGAGGACACCCGGGATACAGAACCCTCGGAAACTGAGCCCGAGGAAATCACGGCACCTGAAGAAACAGCTCCGGCTGAGACTGATGACACAGAAATCAGTCAGACTACAGAACCCGCAGATCCAGCAGATTCAGTAGAGACCAATGTACCCGAAGACAGTGAAGAGACCAAAAAACCCGAGCCCGCATTACCGGAGATAGAAGACAAAATATATCTCCCGGAAAACGGAATTCCGGAAAATAACGGAATAACTATTCTCGGAAGCCTTTCATCGATTTCAAGCAAAGTTTCCGCAGAGAACGTAAATGTTTATCTCGGAAGAAAATCCTCTTTCTCTGACAGCAGGATTAAAACAGCAGCTCAGACACTGTTCTCAGAAAACGAAACAGAAACATATCTTAATCTCTATGCAGAAGGATCGATATTTGCAAGAGTTACACTGAGAAAATTTGTTCCCGAAACCACAAGCGGAACAGCAGTTCTCGAAGCCTATAAGTTTGTAATGCATTCCATAAGTGCTACTGGAGTAAGAGCAGAACTTGCTTCCATGCCACTGCTTGCAAACGGTGAAAGTGTGGCTCTTTACGGAATCAAAGACGGAAAACTCGGCGAACCTGTGATGGTATGTGAGGGAGTCGGCTCCGCATACGAGTTTAATCTTTCTGAATGGGAAGGATTTGCACTTGTAAAGGTCATTCCCGTAAAATCAGAAATCACATCATCTGCCGGAACACCGGACGGACACACAGTATATTTCAAAATTAACGGTGTTGTTCCGGAAGGATCCGAAATTAAGGCAGAACTTGCTGAAGGCGAATTCGATTCTGATGCAATCCTTGCTTATGACATCAGTATTGCGGACATATTCGGCAGAGAATATCAGCCCGGCGAAAACAATCCTGTTTCAGTCAAAATAAAGAGCTCCGTAATTGAAAGAGCAATAGCATCCGGTCTTATTATCACAGTAACACACTACGATGAAGAAGGTAACGCCGAAGAGATCGAAATAACCGATATAGGCGACAATTTTGTGACATTTAATGCGACCTCCTTCTCCGTATACACCATAAATGCATCCAATCCTGGAAAGAATCTTGTGTCCTATCATGAAACAAGAGAAGGCACATATTCATCCGTAGTTGTCTCCGGAACATGCAAAAAGATTCCAGTGCTGAACATGGATTCAGTTGTAGGAAAAGACAACGTGACAATAGTTGAATCCTGGGATCTCGGAAATATAAAGAACGGAACATCACTGAAGCTTTATCTGAAAGTGAACCAGGTTCCTGAACTGGAAGACGACGAATATTTCGCACTTTATCTCATCAAAAACGGCAAACTTGTTTCGGAAACAGAGTATGCAGGTGAAACTTTTGTAGTCGATGTTGCTTTCAAGGGCAACACAGGCGTTGCACTTGCAGTAGTCAAGGACACTGTAACAAGTGAACTGGTTCCGGACAATGCAATTTGGGCAAATGATGATATTTACCTTACAGGTAAAATGCCCGGAAACGCAGTCGTTGACGTAACTCCCGTTACAGTAACTGTAGACGGTGAGGAAGTTATCTGCGCATATGATATCAAGATCTATGCCAATGAAAACATGAGAAAGAAGGGCAAGACCTGGAAGCCTGCAGGCGACAAGGTCAAAGTCCACTTCAGAAATGCCGGATTTGAAGGAATAGAAGAGCTCAATGTTTATCACTTCGGTAATGAGATAGAACTTGTGA
>CACXBN010000290.1 GCA_902765885.1 uncultured Ruminococcus sp.
TAACAGGAGCAACAGGCGCAGCAGTAGCAGCAGTTCTCTTCGGAGCACTCGCAGTAGCTTGCACAATCAAGAGCAGACGCGAACACTAATCAGTCTGAGCGTAAACAAAAAACCTAGTGAAAAATACCGGAATTACGAAATGTAATTCCGGTATTTTTGTTGGTGCAATATTGTTTCAGGAGATGATTTTTCCGACAAAAGGAATCCTTCGTATTAGTGCTGAGATAGCAAACGATATTACCGCGCATGCAATCGCGATAACGGGAACTGATATCCATGGACTGAACAGCAACGGAGAGAAGCCGAGATGGGTCATCAGATCGAGCACAAGAACATGCATAAGATATGTTCCGAATGAGGCGTCGGCAAGAATTCTCAAAAATCGTTTCAGTCCTTCTTTTCTAATCCGGATGTCCTTTAACAGGACAAAGAGCGCTGCGGCCGGAAGTATTACGTTTGGCATAAGATACGGGTACAGTGAAGTAATAGGGCGTCCGTATTTCAGTGATGCAAGAACAGCTGAAAGAGGGGTTATCACAAGTCCGAGAATTCCTAAAAAATATAAAAGCCTTTTCATTTTCGGTGGAATGTTCCTGAGACAGTATCCGAGCATGAATGCTCCCGTGTATCCCATCGGCAGAAGAAGATCAATTTTTGAGTTTACAGTATTTATAAGTTTTGAAAAAGTGGGAGACACGAGCCATGCGATGAACTCCGCAAAGGGTATGAGAGATGCGAAAACAAACCAAAAAATCATGAAAATTTTTGTGACTTTTTCGTCTTTGACAATGTGGCGGAGAATTGGTATTACAAGATATATTCCCAAGATGGCATAGCAGAACCACATGTGATAATGGCCAGAGAGCCACGTGAATATAAATGTCTTCCAGCCTGTCGGATGTGCCACTATCGTATATATAAGGGACCAGAACAGGAATGCCGTGAGAATTCTCAATGCGTTTTTGAAGAGTATCTGTCTGTACGGCTTATCGGACTGTAAAAAGAGGGCGCCGCTTATCATGAAAAAGAGCGGAACCGACCACCGTACTGCCCCGTCCCAGACCATCATCGCAGTCCAGTCGCCTGAACCCAGCGCGGATGATCCCAGATTCAGAGTGGATACATGCAGAATGATTACAGCAAATGTTGCCATGATTCTGAGAAGATCATATCCAGGCAGATAGTCCCGGGTTAATTTTGTTTTTTTCATTTTGATTTCCAATCTGAAAAACTGTACGTTTTGTAAATGTGGACATTTCTTTTTGTATATGATATACTTGTTCAGAGAAAAAAGCAAGTTTAATGGAGGATAAGTCACTTTGGACAACCGTCTGTGGCTCTGATATTTTATGAAAGTTGTTCTTGACCATGTAACCAAGATATTTCCCCCGATAAAGGGAAAAGGTCCCGATGTCGTTGCGGTAGACGATTTTGACTATGAAATTCCGGATGGAAAACTGATCGGCCTTCTCGGACCTTCAGGATGCGGCAAAAGCACCACACTGTATATGATTTGCGGTCTTGAGTCTCCCACAAAGGGAAGGATACTCTTCGGAGACGATGATGTGACAAATCTGCCTACGGAAAACCGCGGAATAGGACTTGTCTTCCAGAATTATGCTCTGTATCCTCACATGACGGTTCTCGAAAATATAATCTTCCCTCTGCAGAATGCTCCCAAAAAGAACAGGCTGAAAAAAGAAGAAATGCTTAAAAAAGCAGAAGAAGTCGCAAAACTGGTTCAGATAGACGGACTTATGGAGAGGAAACCATCAGAACTGTCAGGCGGTCAGCAGCAGCGAGTTGCCATAGCCCGCGCACTTGTCAAGACTCCTAATGTCCTCCTTCTAGATGAGCCTCTTTCAAATCTCGATGCAAGACTCAGACTACAGACAAGAGAAGAGATACGCAGGATACAGAGAGAGACGGGGATAACTACCATTTTCGTCACTCATGACCAGGAAGAAGCAATGAGCATATCCGATATCATTGTTGTCATGAAAAAAGGCAGAATGTATCAGTATGGCAAGCCTCAGGATGTGTATGATCTTCCTGTTAATCTGTTTGTAGCTCAGTTTCTCGGAACACCGCCTATCAATGTGTTTGACGGCAGGATAGAAAAAGGTCTTCTGTATATAGGAGACGAGGCTGTACTCAAAGTCGCGGGAGACGAAGCCTATGACAGGGAAGTGATCATAGGCGTGAGACCAGAAGGCTGCAACCCGTCACCTGACGGCAACCTTACATGCAAACTTCTGAATATAGAAGTAATGGGGAGAGATGTGAGCGTGGTTTCTTCTCACGATAAATCCAGAAATGAAACGATCAGGAATATAATAGATGCGGACGAAGCTCCGGATGCCTCAAAGGGATATGTCAAATATATCCTGAAACCTCATAAAGTTAATGTTTTTGACATAGAGTCAGAAAAAAGACTTGAAATAGAAAAATCGAATTTGTGACAATATAGATATAGAAAAAATCAGTTCCATAAACAGGAGCTGATTTTTTTGCGCGTACTATTGATTTGTGCAAAATCGTGAGTATAATTAATATTGAAATGTGCAAAAATCACAGGACATAACAAGTTGAAATGTGCGTTTTAATGCGTGCTGATTTTGCCGAAAAGTGCAGAGGTGTGAAATGTTGTATCGAAAAATCCAACCTTATATCGAAAGCTATCTGAAATCTGATTCAAACAAAGTGTTGATCATCGACGGGGCACGTCAGATTGGAAAGACGTTTATTGTCCGCCACGTCGGGCAGCAGCTATTTGAAAATTATATCGAGCTGAACTTTGCGGAGGATTATAACGGCCCCAGGCTGTTTGAGCAGGTCCGCACCGTCAAAGACTTCTATTTCCAGGTCAGCACGGTCGCAGGTGAGAAAATGGGAGAGAAGAAAAACACGCTGATTTTCCTTGATGAGATCCAGGCGTACCCGCACCTGTTGACCATGCTCAAGTTTTTAAAACAGGACGACAGGTACACCTATATTGCCAGCGGGTCGCTACTTGGCGTGACATTAAAGAAGACCACCTCGATCCCCATCGGGAGCATCGAGATCAGGCGCATGTATCCCTTGGATTTTGAGGAGTTCCTGTTGGCAAACGGATTTAACCGGATCGCCATTGATGTGATGCATGAGAAGTTCCTTGCAGGTGAGAGCCTGGATGAAGCTATGCACAGAAAGGTGATGGACCTTTTCAAGAAATATCTTTTGATCGGCGGGCTGCCCGACAGCGTTAATTCTTTTATCTCAGACACCAATATCGTAAAGGTCAGGATGATCCATCGTGATATCCGCGCCTTCTATGCTGATGACGCGTCAAAGTACGAGGCGGACAACAGAAGGAAGCTGAAGATCCGCAGAATATACGATATGATTCCCTCAAATCTGGAGAACAAAAAGAAACGGGTGATCTTTCAGGACATAGAGGACAAGCGCGGTAAGCGTTTTTCCGACTATCAGGATGAATTTGAATATCTGATCTCGGCGGGAATCGCCCTGGATGTCAACGCAATCACCACCCCCGTCTTTCCCCTCACGCAATCCATCAGCAAAAATCTGCTCAAGCTCTATCTGAACGATGTGGGACTGCTGACCGATGTTTTGTATGGCAGCAATATTCATGCAGTCATGGACGACGAGACTGGAATCAATCTCGGCTCTGTGTATGAAAGCGTGGTGGCCCAGGAGCTGGCTGCACACGGCTTCAAGCTGTTCTATTACGATAATCGCAACAAGGGCGAAGTCGATTACCTGATCGATGATTTCGACAGCCTGTCTGTCGTCCCGATCGAGGTCAAGTCCGGCAAGGACTATACCATCCACCGCGCACTGAATACTTTTGTAAAGAACGACGACTATCACGTGAAAAAGGCCTATGTTCTGTCCAACTCCCGCGAAATCACGACGAACGGCAAGATCACGTATCTGCCGATCTATGATGTGATGTTCCTAGGAACTGCAGAAAAAACAGATAGTCTTTAGCCGCTCCACTAAGTA
>CACXBN010000291.1 GCA_902765885.1 uncultured Ruminococcus sp.
ATTTTCGCCTGGACAGACTGGTATTCCATTTTGTTCATTGTGGGACTTGCGGTTAATACGATTTGTTTTGCAGTACCGGATGCTCAATTCATGAGAAAAAGCATTCTCGTAACATCCCCACTTGTTCTTGTATATAACATTTTTGCGAGATCGGTTCCCGGCGTATTCAATGAGACTATTGCGCTTGTATCATCGATCATCGGTATTATCAGGCATGTGAAGAACAAACGCAAAGAAGAATTGCCGGAAAAGAATTAAAGAGAAAAATTTTGTTGACTTTTAGTCAGACTTGTGATATTATCACTCGGAACGGGCTGATGAGCCCGTCTCTCTGCCGTCGAAATCTTTAACGACGGTCTGATGTCCATAGGGAGGTAAAAATATGGAAAAAATCATCAATTCATACGAAACCCTTTTCATTATCGACCCTGACCTGACAGAGGAAGCAAACAAGGCTATGGTGGAAAAATTCACTAAGCTTATTACTTCCAATGGCGGTGAGATTGAAGACACAAATGAATGGGGCAAAAGAAAACTCGCATATCCTATCAACGACAAACCTGAAGGATATTACGTTCTTATCAATTTCAAGAGCGAAAGCAGTCTGCCAAGTGAACTTGAAAGAATATTCGGTATAACCGAAGGTATTCTCCGTTCGATAGTTATTCGTCATGAAGACACCAAAAAATCTGCAGGGACAGTAAAAACCGCACCCGCTGTTATTGAACCGGAAGAGGAAGAAGCTCCTGCAGCAGAGCCTGTAGTTGAAGCTGTCAAAGAAGCAGCAGAAGAAACAGCAGAGGAAGCAGCAGAATAAGACTATCCTATGAAACCGAGGGAGGATTCTATGGCAAACTTTAATTTAAATAAAGTAATAATCGGCGGAAGACTTACCGCTGAACCTGAACTTAGAACAACCAATTCCCAGGTTCCGGTAGTCAGATTAACAGTTGCCGTAAACAGAAGATTCGGCAACAGAGACACAGAGCAGCCACAGGCTGATTTCATCAATGTAGTGGCATGGAGATCTACTGCGGAATTTATAAGCAGATATTTCCACAAAGGCAGTTCGATTTGTTTGTCAGGCTCTATTCAGGTCCGCAATTATACGGATCAATCAGGACAAAAAAGATATGTAACGGAAGTTGTTGCTGATGAAGCTTATTTTGTTGATTCCAAGAGCGAATCAGGATATTCGGCTCCTGCAACACCTGTTAACAATGATTCAGTTCCTGAAGAATATGGCATGCTAAACGACAACAATGCATACCAGAATCAGACAGCACCGGCATTTGATGACGTAACAGAAGATGAATTACCATTTTGATTGTAAAGATAACTTGGAGGATTAAATAGTAATGGATACAGAAAGAAACGAAGCAGTAGTTGAAGAGACTGCTCCTGCAAAAGAAACAGAAAGAACAGAAGGTTCCGCACCTGCTCAGCAGAGAAGTGCTCAGCGTCCTCTCAGACAGAGAAGAAAGAAAGTTTGCATGTTCTGCACAGACGGAATAGATCATATCGATTATAAGGACACACTCAGACTCAGAAAGTGCATCTCCGAAAGAGCGAAGATTCTTCCCAGAAGAATTTCCGGCACATGCGCTAGACACCAGAGACAGCTCACAGTAGCTATCAAGCGTGCTCGCCACGTTGCACTTCTTCCTTATATTTCCGACTAATAATATTTCGCACAAAAAACACCACAAGTTGTGGTGTTTTTTCGTTAGTGTACATGCGCTTAATTGCAAAAATCTCTTGTAATGTTATTGAAAATAATGTAAAATAACCAAGTGGGATTATACCATTTAGATTTTATTTTTGGAGGATTACATAATGTCAGTAAAAGTTGCTATTAACGGATTCGGCAGAATCGGACGTCTCGCTTTCCGTCAGATGTTCGGAGCAGAAGGATACGAAGTTGTTGCTATCAACGACCTCACAAGCCCCAAAATGCTTGCTCACCTTCTTAAGTACGATACAGCTCAGGGAAGATACGAAGGACACACTGTTGAATCTAAGGAACCCGTTCTTGCAGAAGACGGAAAGACCGTAGTAACACCCGGTTCCATTACAGTAGATGGAAAAGAAATAATAATATATGCTATGCCAAAAGCAGCTGATCTCCCTTGGGGAGAAATCGGTGTAGATGTTGTTCTTGAATGCACAGGATTCTACACATCCAAGGCTAAGAGCCAGGCTCATATAGATGCGGGCGCTAAGAAAGTTGTTATCTCTGCTCCCGCAGGAAACGACCTTAAGACAATAGTTTACAGCGTAAATGAAAAGACACTTTCCGCAGATGACCAGATCATCTCCGCTGCATCCTGCACAACAAACTGCCTTGCTCCTATGGCAAAGGCCCTCAATGATTACGCTCCTATCGTTTCCGGTATCATGACAACCGTTCATGCATACACAGGCGACCAGATGATTCTCGACGGCCCGCATAGAAAAGGCGACCTCAGAAGAGCAAGAGCAGGCGCACAGAACATAGTTCCTAACTCAACAGGCGCTGCAAAGGCAATAGGACTTGTTATTCCCGAACTCAACGGCAAGCTCATAGGCTCCGCACAGAGAGTTCCTACATGCACAGGATCCACAACGATTCTCGTAGCAGTTGTTAAGGGCAAGGATATCACAAAAGAAGGTATCAATGCTGCTATGAAGGCTGCTTCTTCCGAATCTTTCGGATACAACACAGATGAGATCGTTTCTTCCGACGTTATCGGAATCAGATATGGTTCTCTGTTCGATGCTACCCAGACAATGGTAACAAAGATTGACGACGATACATATCAGGTTCAGGTCGTTTCATGGTATGACAACGAGAACTCCTACACAAGCCAGATGGTTCGTACAATTAAGTACTTTGCAGAACTCAAATAATTGCATCCACAGTCAGCTGCATGACAAACCATGCAGCTGATTTTTGGGCATATAAATACCGAATATTATATTAAGGAGATACAAAAATGTATTTTGCAAGAATTGAAAAAGTAGTTGGCAGAGAAATAATCGACTCTCGTGGAAATCCTACAGTAGAAGCTGACGTTTATCTCGATGACGGTGCAGTCGGAACAGGCGCATCTCCGAGCGGCGCTTCCACAGGAGAATTTGAAGCTCTCGAACTTCGTGACGGAGATAAGACCCGTTTCGGCGGAAAGGGTGTTTCAAAGGCTGTTGAAAACGTTAACACAGTAATAAATGATGTTCTTGTCGGAAAGAATGCATATGATATCTATGCTATCGACAAGGCTATGATAGAAGCAGACGGTACGGACGACAAGTCCAAACTCGGCGCAAACGCTATCCTCGCTGTATCAATTGCAGCAGCACGCGCAGCAGCAAATTCACTTGATATTCCGCTTTACAGATTTCTTGGCGGTCAGAACGGCAACACACTTCCTGTTCCTATGATGAACATTCTCAACGGCGGTGCACATGCAACAAACACCGTTGATACACAGGAATTCATGATCATGCCCGCAGGAGCTCCCTCATTCAGAGAAGGACTTCGTTGGTGTACTGAGGTATTCCATGCTCTCCAGAAACTTCTGAAGGGCAAAGGCCTTGCAACATCTGTAGGTGATGAAGGCGGATTTGCTCCGAACCTCAAAGATGATGACGAAACAATCTCCTATATAGTCAAGGCTATAGAGGATGCAGGATACACTCCCGGCAAAGATTTCGTTCTTGCTATGGATGCAGCATCTTCGGAATGGAAAGACACGGAACACGGAATAGGATTCTACAAGCAGCCTAAGAGCGGAAAGACCTTCACATCGAAAGAACTCGTTGACCACTGGGCAGGCCTTGTTGAAAAATATCCCATTATTTCCATAGAAGACGGACTTGATGAAGAAGACTGGGAAGGCTGGAAATACATGACCGAAAAACTCGGCGGAAAACTTCAGCTCGTAGGTGATGACCTGTTTGTTACAAACACCAAACGTCTCTCAAAGGGTATCAGCCTTGGCGCAGGAAACTCTATCCTTATCAAACTCAATCAGATCGGATCAGTATCCGAAACACTTGATGCTATCAAGATGGCTCACAAGGCAGGATATACCGCAATAGTTTCTCACCGTTCAGGTGAAACTGAAGACACAACAATCGCTGATCTTGCAGTAGCCCTCAACGCCGGACAGATCAAGACCGGTGCACCGAGCAGAAGCGAAAGAGTTGCTAAATACAACAGACTTCTCAGAATCGAAGAAGAACTTGGTGACGCAGCAGTTTATGCAGGATATAAGGCATTTAACGTTAAGAGATAATCAGTGAACTTAAGACTTGTATCTTCGATAAAATCATAAAATAATAAATAACAGGGCATTGTCGTAAAAAAACCGACAAGCCCTGTTGTTTTTTTGGGGGATGTAAGAATTCGTGTCAATACAGAAATGCGCAACTTTTCCATCCCTAATTATGACACAAACTGGTAAACAGTGAAAGCAGTATATATAACAAGGAGGGTAATCCCCTGCCATCTTTCAAGTTTGCCTCTTATCACGGCAGGCAGACACATGATCATCATAACGGCAAACATGACCGGTATATCGATCATAAGCGAAGAGTTTATGCCAGAAATCATTTTTTCAGATGGCAGAGCAAATGGACTAATCGTTATCGACATGCCTGACACAAGTACGATGTTGAAAATATTCGCCCCTACAATGTTGCCGACTGACAGGGAACTGTGACCTTTGATCAGTGACGTTATTGCAGTAATAAGCTCAGGTAAAGATGTACCTAAAGCTACCATTGTGAGTCCGATAACGGAATCAGGAACACCGAGCGCCTTTGCAATCAGGGTACCGTTGTTGACGAGCAGTCTGGCTCCTACCGCAATTGCAGCGGCTCCTATAACCAGCAGAAGTATCTGCTGCCAAGTCTTGGTGTATTTGCTTTCTTTGTTTTCTTCATCGTCTTCGGCATACTCCGGGTGTTTCTTGACCTGGTAATATGTTACAAGCATATATGCAACGAAAAGAGCAAGAAACAATATACCGTTCCATCTTGAAAATCCTCTGTTGACATATGCAAAAAGCGAATACAGTATTGCTACTGCAAAAAATGAGAACACTGGAAGCGTCAAAGCTGATTTGTTAACTTTGGAAGGCTTGATTGCAATAGTGACAGCGGCTATAAGAGATGTGTTGCAGATGATTGACCCTATCGCGTTTCCATATGAAATACCACTGTTTCCGAGGGCTGCTGCATTCGTGGAAACCATGACCTCCGGCAGTGTTGTTCCAATGGATACTATTGTGGCGCCTATCAGCAATTCCGGAAGTTTGAACCTGTGTGCTATTGCGACAGCTCCGTCAACAAACCAGTCTCCGCCTTTGATAAGAAGTATAAATCCCAGAAGAAAGAGTAATACGGGTACTGCCATGAATACTAACCTCTGATACCATCCATGAGATTGTCAAACTCCGGGTATTTTTCTTCAGGAATGTATCTGACTAGTTTCTCAAGAGATTCAGCCAGAAGTTTTTCAACTTCCGGGTCTTCACAGTAACCGTGTATTATTTCCCCGGCTTTTCCTGTGTATTTTTTCACGAAATCGTCACTCAGGAGTCCCTTGCTCTGAAGTCTCGAAATCATTGTATCGAAGTTTGATAGTATAAAGCTTTCTGCAGCTTCGATTCCGGCAAATGTGTTCAGGGAAATATCCTTAGTGAATCCTCCGAATGGTCTCAGGGCAGGGAAGTCAAGGAAGAGTCCCGACGAGAGGATTGGAGAGTGTGCGTTTTCGCAGATCTGTATCTCGTATATTCCACGTTCACATTTCCATGTGCCGTATGATTCATTCCAGTGAGCAAAAGCTCTTTCATCAAGTTCTATAGTGACTGTTTTTTCTTCTCCAGGTGCAAGCTCGATTTTTTCAAAACCCTTCAGCTCTCTTACCGGTCTTATGATGTCGACATGATGCGGCGCAACATAAAGCTGTACAAGAGCTTTTCCGGAGACGCTGCCTGTGTTCCTGACATTTACTGAAACTGCCAGCTTTTCGCCGGGTTTGAGTGTCCTTGCACTGAGCGAGAGATTACTGTATTCGAAGCATGTATAGCTGAGACCGTGTCCGAACGGGAACAGCACATTCATCTCTTTTGTGGTATAGTATCTGTATCCAACAAATACTCCTTCTCTGTACTGGACTCTGTCTCCCTCGCCACCGTAAAAGAGGTAGGAGGGGTTGTCGGAAAGCTTGAGAGGAAATGTTTCTGCGAGATGACCAGATGGGTTGACGTCGCCGTAAAGGACTTTCACTTCGGCCTCGCCGACTCCCTGGCCCCCAAGGTACGCTTCAAGTATTGCCGCAGGTTCATTTACCCATGGCATTTCCACGGGGCTTCCGTTGTGAAGCACTACTACGGTGTTCGGATTTTCCGTGCAAATCTCATGTATTAGCCTGAGGTGACCTTCTGACAGTCTCATGTGAGTGCGGTCTGCACCTTCGGATTCCATTTCATCATGAAGCCCGGCAAATATCACAGCAACATCTGATGATTTTGCTGCTTTTTTTGCGGATTCAATGAGTTCATCGCTGGTATTGCCGTTCTTGTCATATCCTTCTGCAAAAATCACCTTATATCCGGCTTTTTTTGCGGCTTCAAGAGCGCCAACCGTTTTAAATGCGTTAATATTGGAACTGCCTCCGCCCTGGAATCTCGGCTTGTCTGCAAACAGACCTATAAATGCGGCGGAGCAGTCTTTTTTAAGTGGAAGAATGCCGTTGTTTGTCAAAAGCACAAGTGTCTCTTCAGCTGCTTTTGCGGAAACCGAGTGACCACGTTCAAGATCACGTTCTACCTTCTTGTCATTTTCGATGGTTTTGAAAACAAGTTCGAGAATTCTGGCACAGCATTCGTCAAGTTTCTTTTCGTCAAGAGTGCCGTCTCTTACGGCTTTTACGATTTCATTGTTTCTTTCGTCGTCAGAAGGCATTGTAAGATCGCATCCTGCTTCTATTACGGCTACTCTGTCGTGGGTCGCCAGCCAGTCGGATGTGACCATTCCTTTGAACCCCCATTCATCCCTGAGAATTTTCTTGAGATATTTTGCCTGGGTGGAATGTGTTCCGTTGATTTTATTGTAAGAGGCCATAACGGTCCACGGATGTGCTTTTTTTACGGCTATTTCAAACGCAGTGAGATAAATCTCTCTCATTGTCCTGGAATCCAGTTCCGAATTCCCGTCAAATCTTCTGTGTTCCTGATTGTTTGCGAAGAAGTGTTTCAGACTTGTGCCAACACCTTCGCTCTGGATGCCTTTTATGTATGCTGCAGCCATTTCTCCTGCAAGAAGCGGGTCTTCTGAATAGTATTCAAAGTTCCTTCCGCAGAGAGGTCCTCTTTTTATGTTTATGCCGGGTCCCAGAATCACGTCAACATCCTCAGCCTGTGATTGTTTGCCGAGTTCCTTACCGACTTCATATAGCAAATCACGGTTGAAACTTGCTGCCATATTTACCTCTGCGGGGAAGTTTACCGCCTTTATGCTGACCTGAGGATCTCCTTCAGGGTCATAAGCTCTGAGCCCGTGAGGCCCGTCGGAAACATGGGCTTTAGGAATACCGAGCCTTTCGATGTCTTTTGTATACCAGGCGCCATATCCGGTTGAAAAATATGCTTTTTCTTCAAGAGTCATTTTATTGACAATATCCATAATTTTGCTTTTATCCATTGTTAAGTCCCCTGTAAAATATTGTTTGCTATATTATACCAAAACTGCCTGGAAACGGCAATTGTATATTTGCAAAATTATATGTAACAGAACACCGGAAAACGTTCAACGGATTGTAAATGCCGCAAATTAATGATATAATCGACAGGCAAAAAGAGAATGATATTCGTTCTCCAATATGCGGATATGCAAGGTGGTGTGGTGTAAAATGAGCAAATGTATCGGATGCGGCAGGGATCTTTCCAATGACGATATCGGAGCTACAAAAAAATTTATAAACAGGGGGGCCACAGAGTTTTATTGCATCGACTGTCTGGCAGAACACTTTAAAGTGGAAAGAAGCTTTATAGAAGAAAAAATCGAATACTTCAGAGCACACGGCTGCACTCTGTTTCCGAAAAAATAAGATGCCCTCAGAAAGAATTGAATTCTCTCTGAGGGATTTTTTAAAGATATCTTTTAAGCAGCTGATTCAAGGTGAGCTTGTCGTGGTTGTATATCTTTTTTATGTTTTCCGCATAAGCAGAAAATGCTTCACAGATTGCGGGGTGTGAAATAATAAATGAAATGTTCGGAGGCTTTAACCTGGTTACTATAACAGTGTTGTCGGAAAATGATATTTTTGTGTTGGAAAAAGGAGCATCGGGTATGGCGAAAAATCTGTAATTGATATATGAATCCGAAATCCTCATGATCTCCCTGATGTGATCCGCGTATTCCTGGGGCGTGTATGTCAGTGGCACTTCCGGAATATCAACACGAATTTTACCTTCGAACAGCTGGTTGTCGTCTGCAACAGGCATAATCTCATGTACAAATGTTTTTTTGATTTTTTCAAAATACAGCTGTCTGTGAAAATCTCTTGCTGACAGAATGCTTTGAACTTGCTTTTCGGGAATATTATTCCTTAAAAGAATTCCGTTAAGTGTCTTCTCATTCATAGTTACCAGGGAAAGTGTGGTACCCATGACTGTTACTCCGGAATTGCCGGCATGGACCTGACTTTCTATTTCGGTGCCAGTTGATATTCTGACAAGCGGTTTGCAGTCTGTAAACAGGGAATCAAAAACATCCTTCTGGTAATTGAGAATGGTTTGATCGGTGTCATACCGGAAAATTCCGCTGCTGTTTTCAATCCCCACTGCATTGCTACCCGAAACACAGACGAGGTCCGGGCATAAAAACAGGGTTTTTGAAAATCTGTTGTTTTTTTGTTTTTTGCAGTAAAACGATTCTATCATGCCTGACATATAGAGCGGGAGCCAGCTGGAAATGGCGCTCACCATTTCATTAAGCTTTCTGTCGACGTTGTGTATTATTTTTATTCTTACACCCTGTTTGACACATTCAAACATCAATGCCGCCCATTTATATATGAACGTCTGGTCGGTCATCCAGTCCATGCTTTGATCAGAATACAAAAACAGTTCTTTGGCACCTGAATTAAGTGCGGTTCCGAGAAACCTGATTACAGCCTTTTGCAGTCCGTCAGAACCATAATAAACCTGATTATTGTCGTCAGAAGTTATTATCGAATTGACATCAGGAAGTGTGACAGAGAGATCAGGGCGAAATTCGTCGATGTTCTCTATAAGATTTTCAACTATTGGAATGTTGTCTGGATCACTCTGATCGTAAAGCCAGTCGTGAAATTTCGAGAATATCATTTCATCATCTGAAAGAGTATCCGGGTTTACACCCATAAGTGCTCCAAGCTGTCCGATTTTATTCAGATCAGTCAGTCTGTCGATTAATACCTGGCAAATATTGTTCATCGTCTGAGGATTTGATTTTGGAGATCTGAGTCCGTTTCTGAATCTGCTTATATATGATGTGTCAAGGTTTATCAGTTTTCCGAAACGAACATTTGAAAGTCCCGCAAGTTCCATTGCTGCGTCAAGTTTTTCCCCGAATTTTTTGTAAGGAGCCCGAACTGTACCATTAGTGAAATTTCCAAATCTCGGCTCTTCTCCTTCGTATAACCAAAAGATCATTTTTTGTTTGATCTCTTCAGCGGACTTTACTTCAGAACATGAAAGAAGGGAACATAGTTCTTGGATCTTTCCGTGATTATCTGCATAAGAATATATTCCATTGACAAGATTGATAATGGAAGATCCTCCTCTGCGGGGAATTCTGTTGCCTGTAAGAAGTCTGCTGATTCCCGACGGATCGATGCTTATGAATCTTGCAAGGTCAGCAGCTGACGTATCTATTGATAATAGGATCTGATTGAGTTTTTCAGAAAACATAACTGTACTTCTCCTGTGGTTTCTATGTGATGATTGTATCATATGTCTGAGACAGTTTCAATCAAACAATGGTTTGTTTTGCCAAAAATTGTCAATGATGTTTTGTGTCAATGTTCCTGAGCTTGCACTAATACGTGTTCATCAGCCTTTAAAATGTCAGAATAAGAAAATCCCCTGAAAACAGTTGTTTACAGGGGAATGATATGCTCTCGACAGGACTTGAACCTGCACGCTTTCGCAATGGATCCTAAATCCATCGTGTCTGCCAATTCCACCACGAGAGCACGAAATATCGCCTTGTGATTATATCATAACCCTGGAAACTTTTTCAATATGATTGATGATTTTTTGAAAATATTCTTGACAACAATGGTGGGTCATGATATAATATGCAAGCTGTCGAAAACGGCACGCCCCATTAGCTCAGTAGGTAGAGCACTTGACTTTTAATCAAGGTGTCCGGAGTTCGAATCTCCGATGGAGCATAGAACATCTCATATCACATTATAAGTGGTGGAGATGTTCTTTTTTTGCCTCTGTGTTCACATAAAATTCATTATTGTATGATATATAATATGTGATATATATATTGAAAGGAAGTGGAATACATTGCCACTGTACATAGTCAGAAACGATATAACTAAGATGAAGGTGGACGCTATAGTAAATGCCGCAAATCCTTCTCTTCTGGGAGGCGGTGGTGTTGACGGAGCGATTCACCGCGCAGCCGGACCGGAACTCGTCAAAGAATGCATGACCCTGGGCGGATGCAAAGAGGGAGAAGCAAAAATCACCAATGGTTATGATCTGTACGCGAAATATGTGATTCATACCGTTGGACCCGTATGGAGAGGCGGAAAATACGGAGAGAGGAAAACTCTTCAGTCTTGTTATACTGAATCACTGCAATCGGCACTCGATGCAGGATGCAACAGTGTGGCATTTCCGCTGATTTCTTCGGGAGCATACGGATATCCGAAAGAGAAAGCCTTCGAGGCAGCCGTGGAAGCGATAAGTGATTTTTTGCTTGAAAATGATATTGTTGTCTATTTGGTCATTTTTGAAAGAAACAGCTCTCTTCTTGATTCCGGGAAGTTTTCTGAGATAAAAAGGTTTATCGACGAGAATTATTATCCGGAACGATGCGAATGTGGAAATTATGCCGTAAAAAAGCAGAAGTTCAAAAAGCCGTCGATATTATCAAAAATAAAGTCATCTAAATTTGATGGAGATATACCCACGTGCGGGGCAGCAGCTTTTGAAAGCCCGGCTCTGAAAGAGTCTTTCAAGGAAAGCATGGAAGAAGCCATGTCGGAAAAGCCAATGGCTTCTTCTCTTGAGGAAGCACTGAAAATGAGAGATGAAAGCTTTTCGGAGATGCTGATGAGAAAAATAGACGAAACCGGCATGACTGACTCTGAATGCTATAAAAAGGCGAATATCGACAGAAAGCTGTTTTCAAAGATCCGTAGCGACAGATTTTACAGGCCAAGCAAGCCAACGGCGCTCGCTTTTGCCATAGCTCTGAGGCTGTCACTTGCAGAAACAAAGGAGCTTTTGGAAAAAGCCGGGTTTGCATTATCAAAATCAAACAAGTTTGACATCATCGTGGAATATTTCATAAGAGAAGGCAACTATAACATATTCGAGATAAATGAGGCTCTTTTTGCTTTTGACCAGAATCAACTGGGAACATTGGCATGATCTGGAAGATTTTTTATAGCGAGTCGATGTTGATTATGAAAATGAAAAAAGATTTTGCAAAATGCTGCTGGCATTAGGAACACTTGCACAAAAGCATGTTTTACCGTTTAAATAATGTTAATAATTAGCATGTTGCCGATCAAAACACAGATCAAAAGAAGGGTGTAAAAAGGAATTCGAAGTAATTGTAGATTTTACGTTTTATCACTGAAATAGATGGATTATTGATAGATAAATAATATAATTACACAAAAAATGTTGATAAATCATTAGTGATGCGGTATAATGTGTTCGGACAAATTTTTGCCATAAAGGAGGACTAAAATGAGATTTGGCGAAAAACTTAGAATTTACAGAATGAAGAAGGGACTCAGCCAGCAGGAACTGAGCAAGCTGGCAGGACTTGGAATCAACACCATAGGAAACTATGAAGTTGGCAGAACATATCCTAAGAGTCACGATGTATATAAAAGGCTGGCAGATATTCTTGATGTAGATGCAAACTATCTTCACAATGAAAATGAAGACTTCGGAGTGGTTTCCCCTCGCGACAGAGCATATCCGGGGCACAAAGAAGATATGGTTGATGATGTGTATGCATATTTTACATCCAGTGAAACAACTGAAAGTGAAATGGACGAATTCCTGAAATCGGTGCTCAATGCATACTGGATAGCAAAAGACAGAAAAAGAAGACACGCATCATATAACTACAATAAATAATGAATAATTTTACCCCTTTCCGGATCAGCAGTCGGCATGATTCTGAAAAGGGGCTGTTTTTTATTATTCGAAAAAATCACTATCTATAGAATAGAGGTCTGATAAAAAGATTTCACATCCGTTATCAAGATATATGACTTTATCAACGGAGTCAACATGATCTATTTTTCCGGTGGTTTCGACGTATTTTCCTCCATCCTTTTTTTTATCGCTCCGGAAATACCTGAAAGTTGCGCTGCACCCGCTTGAAATTAGGCTAATAATCTTGGTATTGAGTTCCTCAATCCTGTTTTCATCAATTTCTATGAATCCTTCAGTTGCCCTTCCTGACTCCCTTATCATATCATCATATCCCACAAGGGCAGCGAAAGGAGCGAACTGTGCGGCGCGGTTTAGACGTGACA
>CACXBN010000292.1 GCA_902765885.1 uncultured Ruminococcus sp.
AACTCTCGCAACCGGAAGATTCGGCATTTCCAGAATCGGTTTTACACATTCTATATCCTGAACTATCATTCTGAGTCTGCCGCCCATATCTATTAGTGAGCAGACGATTGCCGGACCTGCTTTTCCTTCAAACACCAGTCTGGCAGGATCCTTCTCGTTCATTCCGATACCAAGGTGATGTGTTTCGATTCTCGGTCTGCCTGCAGCGAGACTTGGGCACACTTCCAGCATATGAGCGCCAAGAGAATATTTTTCTCCAGGAACAAGGTTGTATGTATAGTCTTCCATAAAAGCTGAAGAGCCGTTTCCGTCTTTTCCCATTGCTTTCATGATTGCGCACAGCGCAGATACTTTCCAGTCACCCTCACCGCCGTAACCGTATCCTTTTGACATAAGATGCTGAGAAGCAAGTCCCGGCAGCTGCTCCATTCCATAAAGGTCCTGAAAAGTGTTTGAAAAGGCAATGCATTCTTCGCGATCCATCATCTTTTTTATGGCAATTTCTTCTCTTGCCTGATATCTGATTGCCGCTTTATTGTCTGTTGCGACATCATATTCTGAAAGATATTCTTTGACCAGGCTGTCAATTTCTTCCTCAGTAACTTTGCTCATTTCCACTACAAGATCACCTACAGCCCATGTGTTTACCTGCCAGCCGAGCTTTGCCTGAACTTCGACCTTGTCGCCTTCCGTTACGGCAACTTCTCTCATGTTGTCGCCAAAGCGCATGACTTTCAGTGATTTTGAAACTGCAACTCCAATGGCGGATTTCATCCATGAAGAAATCCTGCTTATCGGTTCATCATCTTTCCAGTATCCAGCTATTACTTTTCTCGGCATCCGTAGTCTGGCTGCTATGAATCCATGCTCGCGGTCCCCGTGAGCAGCCTGATTAAGATTCATAAAGTCCATGTCTATTTCATTGTTGGGGATCTCCCTGTTGTACTGTGTGGCGAAATGACAGTAGGGTTTTCTGAGGTCAACAAAACCGTTTATCCACATTTTGCTTGGTGAGAACGTATGGCACCATGTGATTATACCGGCGCAACTATCGTCATAATTCGCCTCTTTTACTACTTCGGTGATTTCCCTGTTGGTCTTTGCCGTAACTTTATATATAAGAGGGTAGGGAAGCCTTTTGGTCAGTTCTTCCGCCATTTCGCGTGCTCTGTTTTCCACTGTTTCAAGGACTTCATTTCCATACAGGAATTGTGAACCCACTACGAACCAAAAGTTGTATTTCTTCATGATATTTCCTTCCTTATAGTATCTCGATTGCCAATTTTTCAAGTTCGAGCATTTTTTTGTATGTTTCCATGTATTTATCAAATCCTTCGACATCACGTGGATCAGGTGAAACGATAACGGTCTTTACATCTGAGAACACCCGAATCCCGAGAAACGATTCAAGCGATTCTCCATTCTCCTTCATCAGACTGTATGCCGCAAGAAGCGCCATTCCGTAAGGACCGCCTTCGCCAGATGTTTCCATGCATGTAACAGGAGCACCGCATGCCGCAGCCATATATCTTTGACCTACTCCGGGAGTTTTAAAGAGTCCTCCGTGGCCTGTGATGGAATTCACCTTGACTCCTTCCGCGGCAAGCATGTCCATTCCTATTTTTAAAGTTGCTATTGTGGAGTAAAGGCTTGCCTTGGAAAAATTGGCAAGACTGAAGTTGCTTTCCGGCGTTCTTGTGATTATCGGCCTGCCTGCATCCATGTGGGTGACGCTTTCTCCGGAAAGATAGTTAACTATTCCCAGCCCGCCTGCATCAGGGTCGCCTTCAAGGCTTTTCAGGTAAAGCTTTTCAAAAAGTTTTCCTCGTTCTATATCTATTCCGAACATTTTGAATGCTTCATCAAACAGTGCGACCCATGAGTTCATGTCAGTGGTGCAGTTGTTTCCATGTACCATGGCAACCGTTTTTCCGGCTGGTGTGGCTACGACGTCTATTTCTTCATGTACGGAGGAAAGAGGTTTGTCAAGTACAATCATTGAAAAAACAGATGTGCCGGCAGAAATATTTCCCGTTCCGGGTGTAACGGCATTTGTTGCCACCATACCGGTCCCGGCGTCTCCTTCCGGGGGACACAGCGGTGTACCTTCCCGAATAAGTCCGTCCACTAGGGCAGCGCCCTCTTTCGTCACGATACCTGCGATTTCTCCGGCAGGTAGAACTTTCGGGAATATCTCCCTCAGTTTCAAATCGATTCCCTTGCTTTCAAGGAGTCTGTTGAATTTCCGGACGGCTTCTTCGTCATAATCCATATTGTCGCCGATCGGGAACATTCCGGATGCTTCTCCGAGGCCTACGGCATTAACTCCCGTCAGTTTGTATGTGATGTAGCCCGAAAGTGTTGTCACATGGGCAAGTTTCTTTATGTGTTCTTCTCCGTTTAAAATGGCCTGATATGTATGGGCGATGCTCCATCTTTGCGGTATGTTGAAATTGAATAGAGTTGTGAGCTCTTCGGCAGCCTCACCTGTTATGGTGTTTTGCCAGGTCCTGAACGGAACAAGCAGATTCCAGTCTTTATCGAAAGCAAGATAGCCGTGCATCATTGCCGATATGCCAGCTATGTCGACGTCAGCGGACAATCCTCCGAGTTTGCTCAGTGAAGTCTTAATCCCCCTCCAGGCATCTTCAAGATCGTAAGTCCATATGCCGTTTTCGAATTTGCTCTGCCACACGAAATCTCCGGATGCCATCGGGGTAAAGTCCTCACCTATAATAACGGATTTAATCCTGGTGGAACCGAGCTCTATGCCGAGTATTTTCTTTCTGGTTTTGCTGTCCACTTTGCTTTTCTCCCGTCTTTCAATATAATTCATACTTTTCCGAATCCGCAGATCACTTTTCCGGAAACCACATTGACAAGCGCAAATGACTTGGAAAAGTAATCTCCGATAGAGCCAGGATTGATGACCCTTATTTCTTTTCCGGATCTGGTTTTTATTATCGAATTGTCCATGACATGTGTGTGTCCGTAGAGGAGCACGTCAGCTCCGAGTTCTTCCGCATGCTCTGCAGCGTGATATACGCTGAATTTGACATGATGAGTGTGCCCGTGCATGAGCAGAAATCTGACACCTTCGCACTCTACTAGCCGTTCGGTTTTCACATCCGGATATTCTGATAAACTGTCACAGTTACCGCATACTATGTCAAACTCGATATCCGGAAACGAGTTTTTTGCTTTCAAAATATCGGCGAGGCCGTCACCGAGAAAAACCACTCTGAACGGCTTGACCTGTCTTTTAAGAACTTCTTCGATTCTGGATGAATGTCCATGAGAATCCGATATTACTACAATCTTCATGCTTCAGCCTCCGTGATTTGAGCCTCAGAACCACTGGCGTTCAGTATCTTCCGGACTGTCTGTTTCATCAGGATTGTAATCGGGATAATCTTCTTTTGTGCTTGCATATGGATTCATATTGTCGGTTTCTTCGGTGTCTGCCGGTTGTATATCATCGCCGTTCTCCGTATCGGAAGGAATATCCGATGAAGCGTTTGTGTCATATGCCAGTTCTTCCGGCGTAAGCGGGGCAAATATCATAAGATTGCTTATTTCAGCAAATGAACACGCGGTATATTCCGCAGCCATTCTCTGGATAGACGAATCAGTAACTATGAATCTCATGTTATATAGCCTGAATGATCCGCTGATGGATGCTATTTTCTGTGAGATGTCCGTGAAAGCATCCGCCTGTGTCAAATATGACTCTCCATCAAAATCTATGCACAGAAAATCCGCGGATGAAACAAACAGCTGAAGGATTCTTGCATAGTGCTGGTCTAAGAAATAGCGCTGACCCAGCTCTACGCCCAGCATGATTCCCGAAGGAGATGACGATCTGCATTCCTTAATATACTTTTGAATGATCAGAGCGTCATCATAACCGATGTCCAGACTGTCAAGCTCGGTTATGACGGGAACCACTTCGTTTACGCCTATCTTCCAGAGCTCTTCCGCGACAGCGGCATCTATGCTTGATGCGGAAGCGCTTGCTTTCCCGTTAAGAGATGACGGAATATATGCGCATACTCTGAGATTCTTTGTTTTAGCATATTCCACGGTGTCTCTTATTTTTATGAATGTCTCATCGTCTTCGCCGTAAGGCATTCCGATAAGGTCGCATACTGCCTTTGATTTGTATATGAGATCATTTCCGTCAAAAAGTTTTATTATTATGGTATCGTAGTATTCCGACAGGCTGTCTATCTGGTCGACTATTGTTTCGCCGGAATCGTCTGAAAAGTTTTCGGAAGCGGTGTCTTCGGGCTCGCCGATGTTATAGTCAGTTTCCGCCGGCACGGGTTTGTCAGCATCGAATTCTTCTTCAATATTGATAAGAACGGCATTTACCGAAGGAGCTTTTGTGCATGTTATTTCAAATTCCGACTGCACAGCTGTCTGCTGCTTTTCGGTATCCGGAGAATCGTTGTTTTCTGATACCGGAGTCGCATTGGCTTTGTCAAGAAGATAGTGCCCGAGCAGAATGGTAGCAGCTGCGATAATTATTGCCGCAAGAATAACAAACAGGACTCTGAAAATAATCTTTCGTGTTTTCTTGGACGATGATCTCTTATTACGATATGTTTTCAAAATATTATCCTTTCAATAAGGAGGAATCAGTTATCCGAAGAAGGAAAAACCGCAAGTTCTGGATATTTCTCCGTGTATTCGACGCTTAATGAATTCATATGATTCTCAAGGGTAAGATTGTATTGCCCAATGGTATAATCATTAGTCAGCTGTTTTATGTTCTTTTCGATAAATGACTGTTCCTTTTCGAGCCTCTTTATTATACAGTATCCCACCGACGTCTCAACGATATCGCTGTGCTCTCCTACTTCGAGAGCAAAGGCGGCTTCTTCGAAATCCTCATTCAGAGTTCCTCTCTGGATATATCTTCCGTCTACGTTCCCGGCCATGTATGTGTCTTCATTGTATTCCTTAAGCAGGGAATCAAAATCTTCTCCGTTTTCAAGCTTCGAATATACCGTGTCCGCAATCTTTTTGCAGTCTTCCATGGTCTTGCCGTTGGATGTGGATATCAGAATGTATTTAACACGTATAAGCTCATCAGAGGCGAAAACGGAATTCAGAAAATCAGGATCGGTGTTGATGTCTCCCGAGTCGACCATTTTATCCTTTAGTTCAACGGCGATAATGTCATTCCTGACTATAAAACGGTATACAGCATCGTTCATGTAGTATGCGGAGATGTCCGTTTTGTAAGAAGCATAATTGTTGTCGTAAGACCTGTAGATATCGGACATTTCATAATCGACTCTGTCTATATATGCCTGGTTGTCATATTCTATACCGTATTTCTTGCTTATGGAAATAGTCGAATAGAGTTTTTTCAGAGTGAGTTCTACATCGTCATTGAATTTTTTAACAAGATCTTTGCCATTTTCACCTTTTTCAAAATCCCATCCGTACTCTTCATTGTAGTCTTTGAGCATGGAACGTGAGATGTATCTGTATATCTCGTATTCTACGTCTATCCCGTCTATCTTCATTACAACTGTCTTGTCCTGTTCCGTGCTTTTCAGAATATCGATCGACGAGCCTGAACATGATATCAGGGAGGTGACCATAAGCAACGCGAGAAATGCGGATAATATAGTAAAATGTTTTTTCATTTTTATAGTTGAACCCCTTCGATGATAATGGGAAATATTCTTTATGAGTATGTAAGAGTGATTGCTTTTACCCCATTCTTATGATATACTTTTTACGTAAAAATTTCAATAATTAAATCAAGGAAACGGTCCGATATGGAAGAAATAAAACATGTCAGTCTAGACATGATCATAAACGAACACAATCTCAAAGTCGAATATACTCCTGACGACCCCAAAAACATAAAAATCGTCTCATCCGAAGTCAACAGGCCCGGTCTTGCATTATGCGGATTTTTCGAGCACTTTGATCCCAAAAGGATTCAGATATCGGGTAAGGCTGAACATGTGTTCATCAATCATATGTCAACTGAAGTCAAGAAGAGAAGACTGAGCGATTTCATGGCACAGGGACCGGCAGCGATAGTAATAGCGCATGATACGGATGTTGACCCCATGACAATAGAATACGCCGAAAAATATGGAGTTCCCGTGTGTTCCACAAGAGAAAACACCAGTGATTTCATGGCTGAGCTCATATCTTATCTCAATGTTCAGCTTGCTCCTCAGATAACCAGGCACGGTGTGCTTGTCGAAGTATACGGCGAAGGAATACTGATAACCGGCGACAGCGGCATAGGAAAAAGCGAAACGGCCATAGAGCTGCTGAAAAGAGGGCACAGACTCATCGCTGATGATGCTGTTGAACTGCGTAAGGTGTCTGGGAAAACAATCGTGGGACAGGCGCCTGAGATTATAAGATACTATGTCGAGCTCAGGGGAATAGGAATAGTGGATGTCAGAAGACTATTCGGAATGGGCGCCGTGAAGGCGACCGAAAAAGTCGATATGGTCATTAATCTCGAACCGTGGGAAAACGGAAAAATGTATGACAGAATGGGGCTTGAAACCGAATATATGGACATCATGGGCATAAAGATCCCGATGACCACGATCCCTGTCCATCCGGGAAGGAACCTTGCTGTTGTCATAGAGATTGCGGCCATGAACAACCGTCAGAAAAAGATGGGGTACAATACCGCGGAGGAGTTCAATAAAAAACTGATGCAGAGCATAGAAAATCAGACGGAGCATGAATGATTGCTTGTGCATAAAGTTGCATGGAAATGCGTATAAACATACATTTTTTGTGTGAGTGTTTATTGAACCCGCAGTTTTTGTGTGATATAATAAATCGGCAGAAAAAGTTTCAAAATAATCAGAGTAGACATTACGGCGTAAAGTGTCGGTGAAACGGGGAGTTGTTCACTGAACGAAAGTCTTGACTGCGGTCGTGATGTCGCATCCCGCTGACATAAATAAGAGCAGGCTCTCATAAAATGTACTGGCGGAATATATTTTTCTGCAGTTGTTTTATGGGAGGTTTTTTTATGAAGAAAAATCATAAAACATTTACCCTGAGAAAACTTATAGTCTGTGCAATGCTTGCGGCACTGGCCATTATTCTTGACCGGTTTGTTCCGATAACATTCACTGAATCACTGAAAGTCACGCTGACTTTTGTCCCGGTTGTGGTAGCAGCTTCATTCTACGGGCCGGTCGAGGGAGCGGTTGTATGGGGAATAGCGGATCTTCTCGGTGCACTAATGTTCCCGAGAGGGGCGTATTTTCCGGGGTTTACCGTGACTTCCGCGATTAAGGGGGCGCTGTTCGGCATCTTTCTGCACACACTCAGGGAAAAAATGCATGTTGTTCCGAGAGTCGCCATTCCTACCGTTATCAACAATTTCATAATAGGTCTGGTGATAGACACTTTCTGGATATCCATCCTATATGATTCAAATTCATACCTTGGATATTTTGTTTCCAGAATCCCGCAGTTTATTATCATTTCGGTGATGAATGTTGTCATAATCATGATACTGGAAAAAATCTTGCCCTCTATAAAAAAATATGCACCGGAGGTTGGATGAGATGGAATACAGGGAAGCAATCGAATATATACATTCCATAGACTGGAGAGGAAGCAGACCGGGACTTGAAAGGATCACCGAACTGTGTGACATGCTCGGCAATCCCCAGAAAAATCTCAGGTTTATCCATATAGCCGGGACCAATGGGAAAGGGTCAACAGCAGCCATGATAGCATCGATCCTTAAATGTGCAGGGTACCGCGTCGGACTTTTCTCATCTCCATTTGTTGAAAAATTCAACGAGAGAATAGTTTATGACGGTGAGATGATATCTGATGAAGATCTCGCGTTTTTTACTGCAAAAGTCAGACAGTTTGCTGATACGATGAAAGACGGCCCTACAGAATTTGAGCTGATAACAGCTATCGCATTTATGTACTACAGCAGCAAAAAATGTGACTTCGTCGTTCTGGAATGCGGACTTGGGGGAAGACTTGATTCCACGAATGTGGTTGATACATCAGTCTTGTCCATAATAACCGGTATTGCTATCGATCATGCGGAAATACTAGGCGACACAACAGAAAAAATAGCATTGGAAAAAGCCGGAATAATCAAAAAGGGCGTACCCGTCATTTACGGCGAAGTTGACGAGAACGCGAAAAAAGTCATAGAGAATACTGCATCTAATATGGGATCCGAGTGCACGGGTGTTCCGTATGACAAACTGCATGTCAGGAGTGAAACGCTGGACAAAACCGTGTTTGAATACATGGGAGAAACATACGAGATCGTTCTTCACGGTACGTATCAGACCAGAAATGCGTGCATTGTTCTAGAGGCAGTGAGAAAACTGAAAGAACTGGGAATTTCGATTACATCTGATGCGGTTCACTCGGGACTGAAAAACGCAAGATGGAAGGCAAGGTTTGAAGTCATTTGCGAACAGCCTCTTGTCATATACGATGGTGCTCATAATATTCAGGGTATATCCGCTGCGATTGAAAGTATAAAAAAATACCTTTCGCCTCTTACACCTGACGGCAAAGTCAACATTCTCATGGGGGTCATGGCAGACAAGGAGTATAGTGAGATGATACATTTGCTGACTCCTGTCACACGCAAGGCGTTTACAGTGACTCCAGGAAACAAAAGATCTCTCGCAGCCGGGAATGTAAGTCGGGAGTTCAGGGACAACAGGGTGAACGCTGTTCCGTATCTGAGACTGGATTACGGTGTCAGGTATGCTATGGCAGATGCATATAAGCATGAAGTGCCGCTTGTGTGCCTGGGATCGCTGTATATGTATTCTGATGTTAAGGTGTCGGTGAAAAGAGAAAAAGAAAAAAATAATAGTTACAGATAATGAAAAGACTTGTTTTATTACTTATAACCGTATCTGTCCTGCTGACCTCATGCTCGTTTTTTGACGGTGTTGCCGAGAAGCTGGGCTTTGATACATATGACTACATGGGAGAAAAAGTGATATCGGTTCTCCCGAATGACGGAGAAGAGGCTGAAACGGCACGTGATGTTTTGTCGGTTATAGTGTCTAATTCAGGAGTTCTCGAGACTTTTGATAATATGGCTGACGGAGTTAAGCTGTATTCCGACACCGTACTTGGGTATATGATTGCAACCGAATACGGCAAATACTCCGGCAACACGGACTTGATAAACAAAGCTGCAAAAGAATATCCGGAATACGGTGCGACTCTTCTTATTCCTCAAAAGGATTATGAAGCTATGATGTACCGCTATTTTGGCGGAGATGTCAAGATAACCAACGGAGACACCACCAGATTCAAGTACATGTCCAGAATAAATGCATATTCCGCCACAGTTCTGCCGGAGCAGGGAAAATACAGCCCGAAAATAATTCATATATCCGAAACAGAGCGTACATACAGGGTCAGATTCAAGCTTGTCAATCCTGAATTGGAAGAGGAACTGACTGATCCCGAATATTTTGCTCTTATTATAAAAAGAACTGACGGAACTTATTACATAAAAAAACTTCTTAATTCAGATGATGTGGATTAATAACTGGAGGAAATAGGATGAAAGCTGTCGTAACTGTCGTCGGACGTGACACGGTCGGAATACTCGCAAAAGTCAGCACAGTGTGTGCTGAGCACAAGGCAAATATCATCGATGTGAGCCAGTCCGTAATGCAGGATCTGTTCACTATGGTGATGCTCCTTGACATAACTGATATCAAATCGGATTTCACTGGCCTTCAGGAGGCACTTTTTGAACTTGGAAACAGCATAGGAATGAAAATCCATGTGATGCATGAAGATATTTTCAATTCCATGCATAATATCTGAGAAGGATCTTCAAAATGCTGAACACAAAAAATATTCTTGAAACAATACGCATGATAGATGAGGAAAACCTTGATATCAGAACTATAACAATGGGTATTTCTCTTCTCGACTGCGCCGACAGCGAAGCCGAGAGATCATGCGGCAAGATTTACGATAAAATCTGCAGACTTGCCGAGAAGCTGGTCCCGGTTGGAATAGAAATAGAAAAGACGTACGGTATCCCGATTATAAACAAGAGAATATCCGTGACACCCATATCCATGCTGGTCGCAGCATCAGGCGGAGACCCAGTCATGTATGCAAGGACCTTGGAGAAGGCAGCGGTTACGGTAGGGGTCAATTTTATAGGAGGGTATTCAGCTCTCGTTCACAAAGGGTTTGCTGCCGGAGACAAAGAGCTTATTCACTCGATTCCGGAAGCTCTGGCCGTGACTGAAAGAGTATGCTCATCTGTGAATATAGGATCCACAAAAGCGGGAATCAACATGGATGCCGTGAAACTTATGGGGCAAGTCATAAAAGATTCAGCTGCAGCCACCGCAGACAAAAATTGTATGGGAGCTGCAAAGATTGTTTTGTTCTGTAATGCGCCTGAAGACAATCCGTTTATGGCAGGAGCATTTCACGGAGTCGGTGAGCCTGACTGCGTTATAAATGTCGGAGTGTCAGGACCGGGAGCCGTGAGAAGTGCACTGAAAAAATGCCCCGACGGAGATCTGACTGAAGTTGCGGATGTAATCAAAAAAACCGCTTTTAAGATCACAAGAATGGGACAGCTTGTCGGAAAAGCAGCATCAGAAAAACTCAGCGTACCGTTCGGTATTGTGG
>CACXBN010000293.1 GCA_902765885.1 uncultured Ruminococcus sp.
CCAGTTTCTTGAGAATAGAGTGGTCGCTTTCATCAAAAAATGATTCCAGATCAGACCAGTCACGATACATAGCAGTAGGGTAGGAATGTTCCTTATCAACGGACTTGCTCATCTTTACCGGGTTATGAACAACCGGTTCTGAACCCCGCAGAACATCATTTCCGAGAAAATAGTCTTCGATATAATCCCATCGTTCTTGATCGGAAGTCAGATCGCGGAAGAAGCGGTTCAGAACCTCAATGTCGCGATTGTGCTTTTGCTGCGCTCTTGTTACATAGCTGTTGGAATAGAACATGTTGCCAAGAACGATATTACGCACTTTGTTTGGATCGTTCAGACGGATGAAAATCTCCGGTTCCGTTCCGCCTGCAACTTCGTATGTAATGTAATCAAAGATGGACAGGAGCTTTAATGCAGTGGAGGATTTGTCATCAGTCATCAGGCTCAGGAAACCTTCATAGGAAGCCGAATTCTGCTCTGCAATATTGTGCATGATTTTGGATCGGATGATCGGTCGGCGCATGAACTCCTTGAAGTTTCCGTTGGAGAGGGAATAAACAGTTCTCCCCATGGATTCGCTGCTTCTGTGCTTGACGCATTTTCCTTCCGGATCGACCAGCTCAAACAGAGAATTTGCGATGATCCTTGCCTTTGCAATCCCGTATTTTTCGCGGATGATCTTTGCAAAATCCTCTGTTGTGAAATATTGCTTTCTGTAGTTTGCGTAAAGCGTGTTGGCAACGAATTCAAAGTCCTGTAGAATCAGCTCGCTCAGCTCAGAAAGCAGACGCTCTCCGCGCGCCTCGATGGAGATCCGCTGCCGCGGGGCGATTTTGTCGCGGATGGAGGGCATGATCTCAATTTTATCGCGCGCTTTGGTGCCAGCATTAAAGTACCAGTACTTAAACTGCGGGAAGGAAATGTCCGGATGAAATGTTTCCCAGATGCTCTGCAGATCGATTTGGTAGATATCTCCGCCGTCGCTGATCAATGTGCCGTCACGCTGCTTTTCCTGGTAGCGCCCTTTGGAAACAAAGGTCATGTATTTCCCGTACTCGGAGGAGAGAACCTCTTTTTCGGTTTCACGGTTGACGCAGATAAACGCCTTGGTAAACACGCTTTGCGGTCTCGAAATCAGAACCTTGAAGCCGTACTTGTCGTAAAAGTCTTTTTCCAGCATGAGCAGGCAAGTTTTTAGCTTGTTGATGCAGTCACTTTCGTCCTTTCCGTCAAAGATATAGGTAAAGGATTCCGGAGAAATCAGGAAGCTTCTCGCGCCGTTTTTGCTCTTATAGGTGTCATAAATACCTTCCAAAACTTTTTTGACCTGATACTGCTTGATCCTGGACATACCGAAAAGTGTTTTCATAAAATGCATGTCCTGCTGGTAGAAATCTGTGATGGCATATCCGGTCATAGACGTTTTACGCGCAGCTCTTCCGATCTCCTGCACATAATCACACAGATTGCCGCTGACGGCATAGTGATAGATGTTTTGAACATCGTTGACGTCAACACCCATGCCGAAAGCTTTTGTTGCCAGCATGACCGGCTTTGTTCCGTTTCGGAAAGACTCAAAGGTCTGCCGTTTTGCTTCCCTGAATGCCTCGTTGCTCAGTTCGTCGATATTTCTCCCGGTATACGTGCCGATTCGCTTGTCCGTGACGAGCCCTGCAAAGCCCTTCATCCCTTTGGATGCGTCCCGCGCAAGAGACGCATAAGGGAAGTAGACGATGGTTTTTTCTTCCTTGTCCAGCCACTGCCGCATCCGGCAATCCAGCGCCTGGCACTTTGCCTCCTCATATTCCGAGCGGGACAGTTTTTTATCGTTGTCAGTGAGCGTAATCTGAAACCGGATGTCGTCCCGGCGGACATAACCCAGATACTTAATCGGGTTTTCCATATAGAGGCTGATGATCGTGTCGCTGACAGAGTCATCAATGCCGCCGTTGATTGCGGTCGCGGTAAATGCACAGATCGGGAAATGATAGACTCTTTTTTGAACGCCCCTGTGGGTCTGTACGCGGTTGCGAAGCTTGTTCAGATATCCGCCGAGATACCAGTAGTCCGGACGGAAGCCAAAGCCCCAGGTTGTGACAATATGCGCTTCGTCCACAATGACCAGACCGATTTCCCGGTCGCCGATGATGGTTTCAATCGAATATGAAAGCAACGTCTCCGGGCTGAGATACAGCAAGTCCACTTCACCGCTCTTTATTCTGCGCAGGACGGCTTCCTTCTCGACCTGCGTAATCAGGTCAGAATTGAACGCTTCCACACGGCGGTAGCCGGCGTTCAGAAGCTTCTCCTTCTGATCCTGCATCAGCGCCTTCACAGGCTCAATGATGATCGTCAGCTTATTGTATTTTCTCGCCAGATAAACGGCCGGAATCTGGAACATTACAGATTTTCCGGCG
>CACXBN010000294.1 GCA_902765885.1 uncultured Ruminococcus sp.
ACAAAATTTCGATATTGCCATATTGGATGCACGGCTGCCGAGAGTCGATTACAAGATCATAGCCGAAAAACTTTGCGAAAAAAACATACCGTCTGTTGTGATGGTGTACAGCAAGATCGAAAGAACGGATTTTGCAAAAGATATTCCGGCTGCTGAATATATCAGCTTTCCTTTCTTCCCCGAAGAGATGAAAGCGGCTTTAAACAAGGTATGGAATATTCGGAATTCTGATAAGACAGTCAGGATAGGAAAATATGAAATAAAAGAAAATGAATTCAAATTCTCCGGGCTGCACATCACTGCCGGTGAAATTGAAGTGCTGGAAGCTTTGGAAAAAGGCGATTATCTCATGCAGGAGGGTCACAGCACACACATGAATTTGCTGAACAGTAAATTTTCAAAACTGAATTCAGGTTTGAAAATTACTTATGATTTCGGGAAAGGGTACAAACTGGTGAATCAAAATGACTAAGTCAGAGAAAAAGTTTTTAATATATGCAATGCTTGCCGTGACTGTCCTCATGTTTTTGGTTTTGGGGATAATCAATGTAGTAAACTTTACGATAGCCGCGGAAGATGCGGATCGTCTGACATCCGCGCTCGCCTCACAAAACGGGTCCTTCAGCAGGACGGGAGGCAAGAAAAGCGGAGCAGAGACCGGAAACATGCCCGGGGGGATGGGACCATGGCAGTCAGGCCCTTCTGATCCGGATACCCGAAATTCTCTGAGGTATTTCACGGTGTCCGTTTCGCCCAAAGGGGATAAAGCGACACTCGAGGAATATCATATTTCCGCAATCAGCGAGTCATATGCCCTGGAAATCGGCAAGAAGCTGGCAAATGAAAAGACAGGCTGGGTAAACTGGATTTACAGATACAGGGTTTACGAAAATGATGCAAACACCTATGTGGTGGTGATTGATCAGGCCAGAGAACTTGGATCAGCGTACAGAACTCTTGTAATCTCCGCGGTCGGATTTGCAGTCGCCATACTGCTCAGTTTCATCTTTCTTAAGTTCGTTGCGTGCAAGAGAATATTCGAACCTCTCAAGGAAGCTGACAGGAAACAGAAACAGTTCGTATCTAACGCCGAAAGCGAGCTTAAACTTCCGCTGACCATAATCAGTGCCAACAATGAGCTCATGGAGAAAAAATATGGTCCGTCCGAGCAGAGCGAATCAACATCAAAACAGCTGAAAAAAGTCAACAGACTTATAAAGAAACTGGACACTCTTTCGGTATTTGAAGAAAAGGAAGAGAACACACATAAAATGGAACTATCAGGGCTGCTCAGAGAAAGAATAGAGAGGAAAGCCGAAAGATATGCCGCACAGAATATCGTAATAGATACCGATATCGATTCGGGAATATCGATTGAAGCTGACCCGGAAGCTGTTAAGAAGGCACTGGATGAACTGGTCGATAACCAGGTGAAATTCTCCCTTTCAAAAGCTTTTGTAAAATTAAAAAGAGAAAATGACAGGGTCGTTCTGACATTTTCCAATGACACCGACCTCGCCCCGGGTTCCGTTGATAATGTCTTTGACAGGTTTACTACACTTGAGAACGCCGGAGGGCCTGAAAACAGCGGAATCGGGCTCTCATATGTCAAGGACGTAATAACATCTTACGGCGGACGTGTAAAAGCAAGAGTAGCTTCAGGGGACTTTATAGTCAGCATATATTTCTGATACAAAATGAGGTGATATGATGACAGAAGTCAAAACTGCGGCACAGGGTCCGGTTGTTGTGATGAAGCGGTATGAGCTCAAATATATTTTGTCCGGAGAGCAGACTTCATTTCTTGTCAAGGAACTTGAAGGACATATGCAGATCGATAAATACGGCCTTACCTCAATTGCTTCATTGTATTACGATACCCCGGATTACAGACTCATCAGGGCGAGTCTGGAAAAGCCGGAATTCAAAGAGAAAATAAGACTAAGATCATACGGAATGGCGAATGACGAGTCTCCGGTATTTCTGGAATTAAAGAGAAAAGCATACGGGATCGTATATAAAAGACGGGTGCAGACGACTATCCCCCTTGTGAAAAAATTTTTCACGGGGTACGGCGACATCTGTGCCGGAGGCCAGATTAACACGGAGATAAAAACATTCCGTGACTACTATCAGAATTTGGAACCCGCATGCCTGATAATATATGACAGAACGGCATACTTTGAGCCGGGAGGAGATCTGAGGCTTACGATAGATCACAATCCGAGGTACAGATTTGACAATCTATCGCTTTCGTACTCCATGGATGGAACATCACTCCTGAAACCCGGATGGTCGGTACTTGAGATAAAAGTTCAGGACGCAATGCCATTATGGCTTGCGGATATACTGTCAAGAGGAAAGATATACAAGGGCAGCTTCTCCAAATACGGTGAGGCGTATCGTCAACAACTTTTAAAAGCATAATTATCATAACGGTATTGAAAGGATTAATAAAATGTTTGATTCAATTTACACATCTATAGTAACACCTGGACAGTTTTTCCTTATGGCACTGGTTGCCATTGTATCCGGTTTCCTGTTTTCATATATTATCAGTTTCAGGATAAAATCAACAAAGAGATTTTTCATGGTGACATCGCTTGTCCCGTTTATAGTGGCATCGGTAATAACATTTGTAAACGGAAATATCGGCGCAGGCGTGGCTATAGGCGGTGCATTCGGACTTATAAGATTTCGTTCAGCCCCCGGCAGTGCCGATGAAATAGTTGCAATACTTATGGCAATGGGATCGGGCATAGCATTCGGAATGGGATATCTCGGATATGGCGTTGTGATTTTGCTTGGTCTGTCGGTGCTGTTCTTCCTGTTTTCTCTTGTACCGATGTTTGAACATAAAAGCCTTGCTTCAGAACAGCTTCTGAGAATAACGATTCCGGAGTCGCTTGAATACAACGGGGCGTTCGATGATACGTTCGCACACTACCTCAAAAAGTGCGACA
>CACXBN010000295.1 GCA_902765885.1 uncultured Ruminococcus sp.
CCGGTTGTATTCTCATCAAAAAAACACGGAAAATTCGGAAAATAATTATTAAAAAACTATTGCTTTATTGTGAAAATGATGATACAATTCAACGATGTATGGGATTAGCAACCGCACCCTCTCAGGCGGAAACCAGTCCCGAAGGCAGGATGCCTATTTTTGCTGAAAGGATTACGAAATGCCAAACATTAAATCTGCTAAAAAGCGCGTTAAAGTCATTTCTACTAAGACTCTTCAGAATAAGATGTTCAAGAGCAACCTGAAAACTACTGTTAAGAAGTTTTATGCTGCAGTTGAATCCGGAAACAAGGATGAAGCCAAAGCCGCATATACCGTAGCAGTTAAGAGAATAGACCAGGCAGCTGCAAGAAATATTATTCACAAGAACAGCGCTGCTCATAAAAAGAGCCAGTTCACAAAACTTCTCAACGCTATGGCGTGAGTTGTACGGACAAAATTTACATAATATAAATACACAAAAAAATCCGAATCATTTGCTCCGATTCGGATTTTTTCATATTCACATGATTGTTTAATCATAATATCTCGAGGTTATGGTGTTGCGCATTGATGTGATGTTTTCGAGACTTTTCCCGGTGCCTATTGCGACACAAGATATCGGATTTTTCGCAATTCTGACTTTTATTCCGGTTTCTTCGGCTATACGAGAACTGAGTCCGTGAAGCAAACTTCCGCCTCCTGTCATGACTATGCCGTTTCTTAGAATATCATCGATCAGTTCCGGAGGAGTTCGCTCTATAACGGAGCAGACTGCCTCGATTATGGCGTTAACAGGTCCTTCCAGTGCTCTCGACGTGTCTGAAGATGATATCTCGACCATTTTCGGAAGCCCCGTGATGAGACATCTTCCTTTTTCCTGAAGTACAGGATTTGTGTTGCTGTAGGAGAGTTTTCCCGTATTGCGTATGTATGTTTCGCTTGGAGCTGCCTGACCGATCCTTATTTTGATCCTTTCGGCAGTATTTTCTCCTATAAGCACATTCTGCATCTTTTTGACATATCTGATGATGGCATCGTCAAATCTGTTTCCGGCGATCTTTATAGATTCTGAGACGACCACTCCGCCGAGCGACAGGACCGCGATGTCTGTGGTTCCTCCGCCGATGTCGACCACCATGCTTCCATTGGGACCGGATATGTTGATTCCGGCTCCTATAGCCGCAGCAACTGGCTCTTCGATAAGATAAGTCCTTTTTGCGCCTGCATTGATGCCTGCGTCAATGACGGCTCTTTCTTCAACTTCATTTATTCCTGAAGGGACACATATAATGACACGCGGTTTGAAAAGCATAGTTCCGCATGCTTTCTTTATGAAATACTGGATCATTCTCAGAGTGATCTCATACTGGCTGATTACGCCGTCCCTGAGAGGTCTGACCGCAATGATGTTGCCGGGTGTCCTGCCGAGCATAATCTGGGCTTCGCTTCCGACTTTGAGTATTCTGTTGGTGTTTTTGTCAATGGCGACAACTGACGGTTCTCTGAGAACTATGCCCTTGTCCTTGACATAAACAAGTACGGAGGAAGTTCCGAGATCTATGCCTATATCTTTGCTCATGCAGTCCACTCCTTTCATTTCGGGTAAATTTTATTATACATCAATTTGAGTTTTTTTGCAATGTGCACAAACGGTGTAAAAACGAGTGTTTATATTTTTTTTACATCGAAATTATAATAAGCAGTTTTGGCATATCGGGAACTGAAATTGGTATTAAAAGAAGTGCAAATTGCACAGAAAGCTGTGAATTTTACCATGTGACCGGGTATGTCATGATTTTTCTGCCATTCGAATGAAGCTCGCAGTCTTTCTTAAAAACACGAAGGTGAGGAAACACATTTGTGTGACTCCACAACAAAACATGAGCGGAGTTCTGAAAACCCCGCCCAGTTTATGATTGCCTGGATACGGCCTGTTACGGCATCTTGTGTCTTCCGTAGACATATTTTTCATCATAATGCGTGAGAACTGTGGGAACTATGTCGCCGACTTTTGGCCTTTCACCCGCGTTCTC
This sequence comes from uncultured Ruminococcus sp., assembly GCA_902765885.1. Taxonomy (GTDB): domain Bacteria; phylum Bacillota; class Clostridia; order Oscillospirales; family CAG-272; genus UMGS1696. The sequence goes on from CACXBN010000295.1 coordinate 2,034, forward strand.
CGCGATCACTTCCGCAAAATGTTCACTGTGTCCTTTATATGATTTCGCGTCCGCTTTTTCCACAAGCACGAACACCGGGCTCTCAGTGTGGGATTTGACATAATCATCGAGTATTTTTTCCTTTGACGCAAGTCCCAGCTCAGAAAGCCTCTTCAGGCGTTCTTTTTTTATTTGTGCGGGAATCTGGTCTTTCATTTCTGCAGCAGGTGTGCCGATGCGTTTTGAGTACGGAAAAATATGCAAATGAAGGAACTGTATCTGTTCACATATCGACAACGTATCATCAAAATCTTCGTCGGTTTCCCCGGGATATCCTACAATGATATCTGCGGAAAAAGTCGCGTCGGGAATGTTCTTCTTTATCCTTTCAAAGGATTTCAGAGCCATGTCTCTGTTGTATTTTCTCTTCATGGAAGCAAGAATACGCGAAGAACCGCTTTGAAGAGAAATGTGAAAATGAGGGAGCAGCTTTTCCGCTTTGGCAACGGTTTCGGTGAAATAATCCGTGAACACGGACGGATCTAGAGAGGCTATGCCGATCCTTTTAACCGATTCGATTTTGTTGATCTCGGTGATAAGATCGGCGAGGTGATATCCGTATGGTCTCCGATTTTGAAAATCAAGCCCGTATGACGCCGTTTCAATTCCCGTGAGAATGATCTCCGCATTGCCTTTCGTTGACAATATCTCTGCTTCCTTCAGCACTGTTTCCGGAGATTTTGATCTAACCGGTCCGCGGGCTGTGTGAATCAGACAGTATGAGCAGCTGTTGTTGCACCCGTCCTCTATTTTGATGTAAGATCTGGTCCTCATCGGAGTTTCCAGAATCGATTCGACAGCTGAGGTATTGTCAGGTTTACCGATATCGACCTTGGGCTCATTGATCCCCGCAAGTATATTCATCACGGTATCTGCCAGACCGGCTTTTCCGCTGTTTCCGCGAAAATAGGTCACACTGCTGTTTTTTGACTCTTCATCGCCTGATATCTGGGCATAGCAGCCTGTGACTACCACATGATCGGCAAACAGGAGCGCGCGGTGGATCATCTGGCGTGACTTTTTGTCGCTTTCGGATGTTACCGTGCATGTGTTTATAACGGCAATGTCGCACTTCTCGCCGAACGGCACTATTTTTATGTTGTTTTCTTTAAGTTTTGAGGCAACAGAATCGGATTCATACTGATTTACTCTGCATCCGAGCGTCATTATCGAAACCGCCTTCTGTGTCATGTGATTTTGCAGCATGGCTGTTCTCCGGAAATATATTATTGAGTCATTATTGGTCGGAAAGGTTCTTTCCCGATGATCTTTTTGCTTTTGTAGTACTCATTGACCAGAGAGCGGAATCCGAGCCTTTTCAGATCCGAGTACTTTACGGAATATCTGCCCTTTGTGTGCCTTCCGTATATCAGATATCTGATGCAGTCCTGGGCATAAATGTCTATGATATGCAGGCTTTCCGTTGTATTGATGAGCGGGAAGAACCACAGGCTCCAGGAGAGCTCATTGTCGTCGGGACTCTCGAAAAGCTTGCGGTTGAAAATCCGAATAAAAGCCTTTGCGGCTTTTTCACCGTCAATATCGTTCCTTTTTTTCCATCTTGAAAGCGCATCTCTTTTTCTTCGCATTTTTCCCTTCAATTTTTCAAGTGTCACGGGTGCTATGTCGATCTTTTTACCGTCAACCGAAAAACCCAGAAATGTGAAACTTTCACCGGGATTCGAATAATACTCTTTTTTACGGTTGATTTCAAGATTCATCAGGGAAAAAGTCGTTTTTATCTTGTTTACATGATTCAAAAGTTCTTCTTTTGATCCGGCGAAGACAATGATGTCATCTGAATATCTTGCATAAAGTATATTATCATCTTCAAATTCGTGATCCAAAGACGAAAGGTATATGTTTGCGTAGAAAGATGAAAGAGGAGTGCCGGCCATTATACCCTTTTTTTCGGAGATTATCCTGCCGCGTTCGATCACTTTGGGTTCAATCAGCAGTTTTTTCAGAAACGAAAACAGCCGGTCGTCTTCACCGTGCTTTTTGATTGTCTCTGAAAGTACAGGTAAAAGAAGTGAAATGTCTGCCGAATTAAAATAGTCGTGAATGTCTGCTTTGTAGGAATACATTTCAGAAATACTTTCATGCCTTGTAAGACTTCTCACGGCGTCTTTGGCGGTTACCTTTGGCCTGAACGAATACAGATTGCCTGACAGTTCACAGTCATATTTGCGAAGAAGAAGGTATGTAAGCAGTTTCAGCACCATGTTTTCGTTATCCGGATAAGTATACACAGTCCTTTTCTTGTCAGTTCCTGTTTTGCTTATGACTGACTTTACGGGCAGAGGAAATTTTCCTCCGGATGCTATGAGTTCACATACGGGAAGATAACGCTTCTCGGCTATAAAAGATGAAAGCTCTTTGACGGTTTTCGAAGAGCTTGCCAGGGAAGCTTTGTAACTGTAGAATTTCTGCCACACTTCTTTGTCGGACAGTAAATCGAGGAGAGACATATGATTCACCTCAGGAAAACAAAAAAGAGCAGAAAGAGAAGATGTTAAATCCCGTAAAATTACGGGATGTACCAGACCGTACACGAAACAGCTGCCTGCGAAGCATTTTCGTGATCTCGTGCCGGGTCCGCCGCAGGCGCAGGCATGGAGCACTGCATTCTCTTTCTGCTATTTTTCTTAATTAAATGTTATCTGCTATCTGCCAAGTGCAGCGGTTATGCGTCCGGACACATATGAACGCGTGTTCCACCATCCGTGATGGTCATAATAGAAACGGAGATATGGTGTTCCGCTGCGTCTGCAGTCGTTTCTCAGTTTTTTCGCGCTGCATTTTTCGCTCATGACTTCTACGACAAGTACTCTCTCCATGCCGGCATAGAATACATAAATCACGCGTCTGCTTCCGCCTGGCACTGACTTTTCATACCTGAGGTCAGGACAGCATGAACTGAAAACGCTTTCAAAATATTCGGAAAATGATCCGCCGTAGTTGAACTGGTTTTCCTCAGCGGGCATTCTGCTGCCGTATGAGACACCTGACGGACTGTCGTCATAAGATTCAGCCCAGTCCTGCGGAGCGGGTGATTCTGGAATATTCTGTTCGGGAGTTTTTTGGGCAGTATTGTCCGATGTTCCGTTAAGAATATTACTGAGTATGCTTTTGGCTGCTTTTTCCACAGCTTTGTCGCCGCCAAACAGTTTTGATAAAAATCCCATTTGATTTCTTTCCTTTCTGTAGGATTCGGGCTACTTGGGGAAATGGGAATACAGCTTTGCTCAACCACAAACTCTTTTACCGAACATCAGCCCAAAATCGGCAGAA
>CACXBN010000296.1 GCA_902765885.1 uncultured Ruminococcus sp.
AAAAATGCAAGGGGTTTCCTTGCAAAATATGGTGTTTTTTGAATATTTTTTTATTTTATTTCATTGCATCAAGTGGCAAACTCGGGAAGCACGAATGAGAAAACAAGCGGAAAAAACAAGCGGAAAAAAACAAGCGGAAAAAACAAGCGGAAAAACTTCTGAAAACAAAGAAAAGATCATATCCTATTTCCGCAAAAACGGAAATGCAAGTTCATCAGAGCTCGCTGACAGTCTTAAGCTTAGCAACGCAAGAATCAGAGCGCTTCTGTCCGAACTCACAAATGATGGTACTTTAGTTCCATTTGGAAACGGTCGTTCAAGAAGATATACAATCAAAGAGATACCAGCTCATAGCTGAATACAATAGAAAAACCGCCTGTTGTGATTACAACATAGGCGGCTTCAAAACAGTCGGCTTGCAGATTTTCTCTCATCATCCGTGCTTTTTAGCGTGGATGGCGGGAGAATTTTGCGTTTGTGCACCTGGAACTTATGTATTCTTCAACAAAGTCAAAATCCTCAGCTGCAACGTAAACCTGGTTTTTATTCAAAAAGCTGTTGAGTTTAATAAGATTTCTCTTCGGATAAGATTTTATTTTCTTTACGCTCGAAAATTCCGAGTACATTGAGGTCCTTTGAGAATTAAGGCCGAGCCCAACTGAGCTCATGTTTCCGGTAAGGACTCCGGTCAGAAGCGTCGCATTGCCAATTCCCCTTGCCTTTTTCGCCTGCTCATCTATCTGACTGTGAAGTATTCCCTTTTCATCCATCGTGAATTCGACTATATACTTCCCTTTCATTATGGCGGCATAAATAAGATAGCTTATTGTCACAAGGACAACAATGCCCAGCGCTACGAAGCCCATAACTTTAAGTATCCCCAGAAGAGCATCGGAATCGAATCCACTGTCAATTACCTGGACCAGGAAAACAAAGGCAAACACGATAGCAAACACTATCAGAAAGACCTTCAGGATAAGGAGAAATATAGTTGGATTTTTAAAAAGGCTCATTTCATATATCCACCTGTATTTCCCATCCGGATAAAGAACCATATTACTGCTTCCGTGCTCTCCGTTGACAGGAACGGAGCTGCCGGAGAAAACATTTTCGCGTGATGTATTTTTCCTTCCGGTTTGCGAATCGGAAGGAGCAGTTACTATTGTTCCGCATTTCGGGCAATATCCGGCATCATCATTTATCTCTTTACCGCATTGTTCACAAAACATAGCGCACCTCAAAAGAATAATATCTGAAATAAGTATACCATGAATAATCACAAATGATATGACAGGCGAATCTTTGTCATTGACATTTTTTTGTCAGCAATCAAACAGGCAGAGCATGTATAAAGAACATTGCCCTGCCATTCGTGATGTTATTTTCCGAAACCTATAAGATCTTTGATGACCTCTCCGGCTATAATGAGTCCCGCAACCGACGGAACAAATGCATTGCTTCCTGGAGGCAGTTTTTTCCCCTGCAGCTCTGTTTCAGATAGTCCTGAATAATCAGGCTTTAACGGCGGCTCCTTCGAGTAGACGACCTTTAATTTCCGGATGCCTCTTTTTTTCAGCTCATTTCTCATTACTCTCGCAAGAGGACATGTGGTTGTCTTGTATATATCGGCGACTTCAAGCGCAGCAGGGTTCATTTTGTTTCCGGCACCCATGCTGCTGATCACGGGAACTCCCGCTTTGTCAGCCTGCATCACGAGTTCGATCTTGCCGGTTACGGTATCTATGGCGTCGACTACATAATCATATTCTCCGAAATCGAACTGTGCTGCGGTATCGGGCATAAAGAACGTATTGTGCTTTCTGACAATACAATCCGGATTTATCTCATATATTCTCTCTTCGGCAACATCGACCTTGTATCTGCCTATTGTTTTGTGCGTTGCTATGATCTGCCTGTTTATATTCGACAGACAGACCTTATCATTGTCTATGATGTCCAGCTGTCCCACTCCGCTGCGCGCAAGGGCTTCTATCACATATCCGCCTACTCCGCCGGCACCGAAGACAGCGACTCTTGCCGAAGATAGTTTCTTCATCCCGTCTTCACCGATGAGAAGCTGTGTTCTTGAAAACTGTTCTTTCATATGTTTTTGCGGATTATCAGTTTCCGGAACTGTTTAGTCCGCGGTAAGAATATCCGCTCTCCTTTATTGCCTTTCTGATTTTGCTCTCATTAAGTTTTCCGCTTGTCACGACTACTGCCTTCCCGCTTTTGAAGTCCGGCTTGGCAGAGGCGATAAAGTCAAGGCTTTCAAGCGCGTCCCTGACAGTTCTTTCGCAGTGTTCACACATCATTCCGTCGATATGTAACACGAGTTCCGTTCCGGGCTCATCACCTGATATTTTTGCTTTCTTATTCTTTCCCGAAAAAATCGACGGCTTATCCTTTGACGGATCGTGTATTTTCAGCAAATTGAGCCTTAAAGCATTGAGACATACCGTAACGCTCGAGAGACTCATTGCAGCGGCCGCTATCATCGGATTCATTTTGAGTCCGAATATACCCGCTGCCAGCGGTATGCATATAACATTATAGAAGAATGCCCAGAACAGATTCTCATATATATTGCGAAGTGTTCCCCTGCCGAGTCTGATGCTTGCGGCAGCATCCTCAAGGTCACTGTTCATAAGAACTATGGATGCGCTGTCGATGGCAACGTCGGTCCCGGCTCCTATGGCGATTCCGACATCGGCTCTGGTAAGCGCAGGCGCATCATTTATACCGTCTCCGACCATGGCGACCTTACCGTTTTTCTGAAGAGAGCGTATCACGGCCTCCTTCTGGTCAGGGAGGACATTTGCGATGACTTCGTCAACTCCGGCTTCTTTTCCTATATAATTCGCGGCTTTTTCGTTGTCTCCCGTCAGCATGACGACTTTTACCCCGAGGTTCTTCAGATGAGTGATCGCTTTAGGAGAACTTTTCTTTATAACATCGGCAACCGATATCATTCCGATCAGCTTTTTTCCTTTTAGGAAATAAAGAGGTGTTTTGCCTTCAGATGCTAGCTTTTCGCCCATCTCAAAGAATTCGGGCATTTCACCGGTTATGCTTTCGGCCATTTTGCGGTTTCCGCCTGAAAGCTTTTCAAATCCCAGTTTTGCCTCCACACCGTTGCCGGGAAGAGCTTTGAATTCAGATACGTCAAGCGGAAGAATTCCTCTTTCTCTGCAATATGACACTACGGCAAGCGCAAGCGGGTGCTCGCTCTTTATTTCAAGGGAATATGCTGTTTCAAGCAGCTCGCTCTCGCTCTCTCCCGGCGCCGTGATTATGTCCGTTACTACGGGATTTCCCTCCGTTACCGTTCCCGTCTTGTCGAGCACGACCGTGTCGATTCTTCCGACGGTTTCAAGAGCCTCTCCCGTTTTTATGAGAATGCCCGATTTGGCTCCGAGTCCGTTACCCACCATGATCGCAACGGGAGTTGCGAGCCCCAATGCGCACGGGCACGATATCACAAGGACACATATCCCGCGCGCAAGAGCGTCTCCTATTTCGGCTCCTGCAATAAGCCATCCGATTATGACGATTACCGAGAGAATAATTACTGCCGGCACGAATATGCCTGATACTTTATCCGCTATCCTTGCAATGGGCGCCTTGGTAGCTGCAGCATCCGACACCATTCTGATAATCCTGCTGAGAGTAGTATCCTCTCCGACATGTGTTGCCCTGCACTTCAGATATCCGCTTTTGTTGACCGTTGCCGCGCTGACATGATCTCCCTCTGTCTTGTCGACAGGAACAGATTCGCCTGTAAGGGCTGATTCATCGACTGCGCTGATCCCTTCTAAGACTATCCCGTCGACCGGGATGCTGTCTCCGGGCTTTACGGCGAATATATCATCCTGTCTTACTTCATCTATGCTGACTTCCTTCTCCTCACCGTCCAATATCAGTCTGGCTGTTTTCGGCTTCAGCTTTATAAGGTTTTTAAGGGCGCTGGTGGTTTTACCTTTTGAGATCGACTCAAGCAGTTTACCCACTGTGATAAGCGCGGGAATCATTGCTGCCGATTCATAATAAAGCTCGTCATGATATAGACGCATTACATCCGTGCCGGCGGCACCGGATGATACCATTCCGCACATTTTAAAGAAAACGAATGTGCTCCAGGCGAATGATACGGCAGACCCGAGCGAAACAAGCGTATCCATGTTAGGGGAACCCGAGAAGAGTGCCTTAGTACCGCTGATAAAGAACTTCTGATTTATAATCATTACGGCTGCGGAAAGCAGCAATTCAACAAGTGTAAGCGCAAGATGATTATGTTCAAAAAAAGGAGGTACGGGCCATCCGAGCATATTGTGGCCCATGGTAATGTACATAAGTATGACAAGGAAAATGACAGATACGATAAGTCTCTTTTTCAGTTTGGGCGTTTCATGATCCGTAAGTTCATCTCCGATATAAGATGATGACGCGCTCTTTTTGCTGCCATCTCTGAGTGAAGCGCCATATCCGGCTTTTTCCACTGCCTTTATTATATCGTTTTCATTTGCAGTTCCGTCAACGCTCATGGAATTTGTAAGCAGACTGACCGCACATGATGTTACACCGGGAACCGATGATACTGCTTTTTCAACACGTGCCTGACATGCGGCGCAGCTCATTCCCGTAACCAAATAATGTTCCATTTGTTCTCCATATCTGCAGGTTAACTATTTCCTACCTTGCATATATGTATTATACTCTCAAGCAAGTCATATGTCAAAGAAAACTTGGGGACAACAGCGTCATCTTAATGAGACAGATCGGGTAGGGGGAAATGAATTCCCCCTCCCACACCACCGTACGTGCCGTTCGGCATACGGCGGTTCGGTTCTTCTCCTCGTTTGTCTCAACGCTTTTGCGCTTTTGCTCTACGACTTCCTTCGTTTTGCCTCATATACGTTTCAGCTACTCCTCATATCGAGCCTACGCATTACATCTTCTAACGATAAGTTGAACCGTTCGGCCCTTCCCGATTTCTCGGTACTACGGCCTTGGCTGACTTCTCACGATTCGTTGTTACTGCGGATTTCTCCGTTCGTGAGATCTCACGGGATAAGTCATCGGTCTTTCCTCGTCTACCTTCCCAAT
>CACXBN010000297.1 GCA_902765885.1 uncultured Ruminococcus sp.
AGTCTCAAGAAGACTATTTTCGAATTCGCTCCAGTTTTCATGTTTCGACGATTTTTTTTGTGCCAGCTCATCTGCTATTTTTTTAGCATGTAATTCATTGTCAGAAGGCCCACTGTTATATCCGACACAACATGAATCACTGCAAAAAACAGACTTGACTGCATCAACAGCATCGCTAACCTTGTCAGCAATCCAACTTGCAACACCGCCCATTGTCTTATGTCTCCTTTATTTTACCAAAGTAATGAATGACAATTAATTTTACTTCTTTTCACTCTTTTCGCTTAATGCATCCATTTTTTGCGTTATAAATGCCAAAATACCTTTCATCCTTGCCTGTGTTTTCTTTTCTGCATCACTTAGTAATTTTTTAAGTTTTTGTGTACTTTCAGTCACAGTCTTCAGGTTTTGCTCCTGCGTCAGTAGTTGCTTTCTTAAATCATCTAAAGATAAATCTGAAGTTGAGATAAAACTTTGTTCCTGTTCGCAGCGTTCATTTCCAATTCTTCTAAGTTGGAAAATAATATTCTGATAGTAATTACCAAGGTCACCGGCAAGCATTGATTTGTAATTAAGGGCAAGTACATCCGTTATTTTAGCCATAATTATAGAAATGCCTGTTTTCTTCCTAAAATCATCAAGAAGTGAAGGCAATTCTGAAGTATCGGGTATAGGCATATTGTTCTTAAGTGCAAATATCTTAAGGGTATTGACATCTTGAGTATTTTCAGAACTGTAATCTCTGCAGATATTAAAAATATACGCTGCGCTCTTCATTATATTAGACCTTGCTGTCGCCTCGTCTGGATAAAAACCTGGACCAACCAATCGTTTCTCTAGATAAGAAAGTTGCTTTTCCCAATCCGCGACAAGATCATTCAGAACATCCCAATGGGTTGCAATTACAAACACCTTATTTCTTTTATTTGATGCGAATGAGAATACTGAAGATATGGTTTCTATTTCCTCTTTTTGAATCTTTTGTGCATCAATGCACATAAAAACAGCATTGGCTTTGCGGATATATCCTCGTGTGATATCAGAACGGTAGCCAACAGGGTCTGAAAGTCCAGGTGTATCCACAAATACGACTTCAGAAGGAAAATTAGAAGGAAGCGATGAAATCCCGACCTCAATTTCTTTAACAAAATAGTGTTCGGCATGTTTTGACGAAGACCATTTTGTTAGTTCTTCGCTAATTTTTGAATTTTCAAGTTCAATAAAAATGGACTTGTGCCCCACCCATTTGTCCTTAATCTCTTCCGCATTTAATTCTCTGTATTCTTTCATAAAGGCATCTGCGGCTCGACTAATTGACTTCCACAGTGTCCGCCATTCTTCAGGAGAGTAAAAAGTGACTTGAACATAGTCTTGTACACTGTATCGAAATTTAGTCAATGCTGCTGTCTCTGGTGTAACATCCATAGAAGCGTAATTTCCACCAAGAAGAGAATTAATGAGAGTTGATTTACCTGTTTTGATTGTTCCGACGAAGGCTATTTGGAATTCAGGATGTCGACAATTATCCAAAAACTGCATCATTTCAGTATCAACAGATGAATTAACTTCATTAAGTTTCAATTCAGAGAATCGGAACAATGTTCGTAACTGCTCTATCTTTCTAGCATACAAGTCAACTATATTGTCCCATACTATATCTGAATGAGGAACCAATTCTATATTTTCAGCAATTCGTGCAAGTTTCCAAGTTGTATCATCACTTAGTTTTGCAGCGTCAACAGAAAATTTGCTGTCCAAAATAACTCCACATTTTTTGCAGAAAAATCTACTAGATGGATTATTGGAATGGCATTGTGGACAAACAAGATTTCCATCACTGGTGTTTGAGATAGTGGATTTTGACATTGTTTTCACACTCATGGAGTTAAGGAATTATTCGATTGAGATTGAAATGTAATTAGGCATGTCACGCTAGAATATCCTCATCCTTCAGACAGTAGCCAAGAAGAGAGAACTCACGTTCAAGTATCTGTGAATTATTAGACATAATGTAGTTGACTCCATCAAAATTGACTCCATATTGGTTTATATGGAGTTCCTTTTTTGTATCCAAATACCGAATTAAATTTATTAGAATTCTGTTGATTGGTGTAGAAGAAGCACAATAATTACCCAGGGCTCGTCGTGCAATCGTTGAAAGTCCGGGATCAGTGTTCTCATACAAAAGGATAGAAAGGCCATTCTCGTTAGGCAAATTATATCCATCAAAGAAATCTTGGATAAGTTGTTTTATTGTATCCTGAAGATGTCCTTGCTGATATGGCAGTCTTTTGCAGATATCCCAAACAAATGCACCATTTGCATTGTCGCCTCTTAAAAAAAGATGATCCTTGCCAACTAACAACTGTATTCGTGGAATTGGTACTGACAATGATGGCTTAAAAAACAGTTGCAGTGTTACCTCTTTATTATCATTGTCACCAAATTCATATGGAAACCCAGCAATGAAAATGCGAATTCTTTTATTACAAAATTCATCACATTCTGCAATTTGCTCTAGTGCTTTTGGAGTAAAGCGTGTCTGCTCTTTACGATGCCATACCCATTGGGGAAATGTTGAAAGATAACTGTTTGCATCAACTAGAAAGATTGCATCAAGTATATCATTTTTCTGGTCAAAATACTCCTCATCAGTCCATTTTTTCCAAAATGATGCTGCATCATATGGAATTTGGCGTTCTCCATTGTAACTAGTCAGTCTTGGAGTTCCATTATTGTAATCCCAATAAGTAATATAACCATTTTTAATGACAAAAATTGCTTGACGCCTTTCCATTAAAATCTCCTACCTTAGTGAATTTATTTTTGCTCATTGCTGTCACGGAGCTTTAGAATTACATCCATTGCATCTGACAAATCTGTTTTAGGAAGATTCTTCATGGCTTCATTGATACTTTTAGTCATTACATCATAATCTTCGGATGAAATCGTCCCCTTTACTGCATCAGTGATGGGGTCAAGTGAGGATTTTCCCTCGTTTTTGAGATTAACGCCAATATCCTTTACAAATGTCCCCAAGGTGCTATCATCCATTTGCAATGCCGACTTGGCTCTTGCAAACATTCCAAGGGCTTCGGCAGAGACATCCAAACCAGATTCACGCATTTGCGTCATTAAACCGGCCATCCCATAATAACGACATGCAGCACGTTGATTCTCATTCATAGCATTGAAACGTTTTTCGTCAACGGGGAATTTTTCGTCGAGATATGCGCGATACTCTTTGAATGAGTTAAATTCCTCAGGTTTTTTGTCTGCTTCGTTCATCTGCCAACCAAGTCGTTCGGGATCTTCATTCTTCCCGCTTAAGACACTCGCAAGAAGAGATACAGCTACGACAGCAACAATGTCCAATGGTGGAGGAATGACAACTGCTAATACAGGGAGAAGAGCACTCATCAGAGGAGAATTTGACAAGACACTGCTAATCCCTGAAAAGAGACTTGAAACACCGGAAACAAGACTTTCTAAAAAACTCATTTCTTCAACTCCTTACTTGTTCGTTGTTTGATGATTTCACCTATTTTTTCCAAGACTGTTTTAACGATTTTATCGAGAAGCAAGTGATCTTATTCCAAATCGGTCGGATCTCATTTGTACTAGCCCCTTGCAAAAGCTGCTTTATGAAATCCGGGAAAAGACCACGTATTTCAGAATTATTGCCAGAATAATATGCTCGTCGGAAAATGCAATCCAATACACGTTCAAGACCAATTTGCGTGATTAACTCTAACAAAGTTGAAAGTTCCCCTTTGGAAATGACTGTATCGTTCTTTTGGAACCGATAAAACTCTTCTTTGATATTCCTGCTTTGTTTTTCAAGCTTGGTTAATTCAGCTGAGGTCGGAATGTCTAAAAACAATTCGGAAAAGCCAAATACACCTCGATGACTTGTCTGTGCGTAGAATCTCATCACACCTTCTCGTAGTAAATTGGTTTCTGATGGTGGGATTTCTGAATCAGTTCTATATAACTGAATTATCTGGATTTGTACGGCTTTTGGCCATTTCCCATTAAATACAATTGCTCGCCCTGGGTCAAGATGAGAAAGAAAATCGGCTTGTTCTTCATCAAGATCCATTGCACGCCCAACGACCTCCTTGTCATCTTGCGCGAATAGACGATGAATGATTTTTGTATTAGTATTCTTAATAACTTCTGGGGTCAATTTCCCTGGAATTTGTTCTGCAATTATGAGGGATTCACCATATTTTCTTATTTCTGCCAGCATATCTGCAAATGTTTCAGTAGCTTGGCGTTGAGATGGACTACATCCTGCTTCTGGTTTTGTCAACAGACGATGTGCTTCCTCTATAAGAGTTATATGGTTTACCTTCTTGCCATTAGTATCGTTGAACTTCTTTTTGATCGCTTGGAGAAGGTTAGTCAGAATGAATCCAATTAT
>CACXBN010000298.1 GCA_902765885.1 uncultured Ruminococcus sp.
TAGGAGCTTCATCCCTTACCTTGGTATATATCGGATTGTCGTCCTTGAAGAGACCTTCATGCACGTCTTTCTGAAGGAGAGCCATATTGTTCGCGAAATATGATTTGATGTCCTCGTTTCTGAGCACGACTCCCTCAACCGGATAGACAGACATCTTGATTTCATTGTCGTTGAATCTCTTCTGGAGATAATCGCGTTCAAGGTGAACGAATCCTCTTGAGTTTGCGTCCTCAAGTGCGGCCACAAGCTTTTCACGGGTGAAGATAAACATTCCGAGTCCGACATAGCTGTCGTCCTTGACTGTCGTGTCGGTCATGATGCCCGTGACTTTATTGTTCTTGTCTGCCTTGAGAATAAGAGGATGCTTTCTCTTCGCGTTTTTCTTTTCGCGGTTTGCAAGGATCGTGACTTCAGCTCCAGACAGCTCGTGCTGTCTGATGGCAGCTTTGAAATCAATGTTTGCAAGAACCGTAGAATCGGAAACCACAACATAATCATATGCGGGATTGTTGATGAACTGAAGGGCTGAATAGAGTGCTTCGAGCTTTCCTCTGTACACGCCGGTGTTGCCGCTTGCGAAAGGAGGAAGGAAAACAACACCTTCATTCTTGCGGTTGAGGTCCCAGTCCGCAAGATTTCCGAGATGGTCCATAAGAGAACGGTAGTTGTATTTAGTTATGATTCCAATGTTGTAAATGCCGGAATTTGACATGTTGGAGAGTACGAAGTCGATGAAACGGTAGCGTCCGCCAAACGGAAGAGAGGCGACCGTGCGGTGGTTTGTCAGCTGTCCGAGAGAGCTGTCATATATATTTGAGAAAATGATACCCAATGCTTTCATTGTCACTGCCTCCTTAGTTAAAATACCTGTTTCGGGAGAAGGATCGTATTCTTCTCGACCACTTTGTCTTTGCCGACTACCGCGATGCCCCATTCCTTCTTGTCATAGAATTCAGGGTCGTCACCGATTTTCGCATTTGATTTTACGACCGAGTCTTCGCCGATTATCGCATATCTGATAGTCGATCTTTTCTCAATGACGGAATTCGGCATGACAAAGCTGTTGTACACCTCGGCTCCCGCCTCGACGACGCAGCCCGTGGATATGATGGAATTGGTAACTTTTCCGTATACCTGCGATCCCTCTGCAACATAGGAATTCACGATCTCAGCATCCGGGGATATGAAGCTGCAGGGGTGTGAATAGTTTCTCGCGTAGATTCTGTTCTCCGGATCTCTCATGTCGAGAAGAGGTTCTTCACCGAGAATATCCATGTTGGACTGCCAGAGACTATCGATGGTTCCGACATCCTTCCAGTATCCTTCGAAATTGTACGCGAAGAGTCTGTGCTTGTCGTTTATCATCTTCGGGATTATATTCTTTCCGAAGTCGTTCGACGATGTTTCGTCTTCGTTGTCTTCAATGAGATATTTTCTGAGAATGTCCCACTTGAAGATGTAAATTCCCATTGAAGCCTTCGTGCTCTTCGGCTCTTTCGGCTTTTCTTCGAACTCCACGATCCTGTTCTTTTCGTCTGTCGTCATGATTCCGAAACGGGATGCCTCCTCGATCGGGACCTCAAGAACGGCTATGGTGCATTCAGCTTTGTTCTCGACATGTTCTTTGAGCATTTTGTCGTAGCTCATCTTGTAGATGTGGTCTCCGGAAAGAATGAGGACATTTTCCGGCTGATATCTGTCTATGAAGGAAATATTCTGATATATGGCATTGGCGGTTCCCCTGTACCACTCGGAACTCTGGCTCTTTGAATACGGAGAGAGGACATGAACGCCGCCGGATGAACTGGTAAGTCCCCAGGGGAGTCCGTTTCCTATGTATTCGTTAAGCTGAAGCGGCTGATACTGCGTGAGGATTCCGACCGTGTCGATACCTGAGTTGACGCAGTTTGAAAGGGGGAAGTCGATGAGACGGTATTTACCGCCGAACGGTACTGCAGGTTTAGCTGTGTTCTCTGTAAGGACGAGAAGTCTGCTTCCCTGACCGCCCGCAAGAATCATTGCTATGCAGTCTTTTTTCTTGAAACTCATATAGCTATTACCTCCATGTTTTGTGTCGTTTTCTTTGATTTTAAGATTTTTATTCAATTTGAGTTTACCTGACCAATTTATAGAATGTTGCCGAAAGCGGCGGGATGTTGAAGAGTCCTGACTGCGGATGTCCGTGCATTCCTTCGTCTGTCGTGACCACGTCGCCGAGATATACGGAATTTCCGCCGAACATTCTGTCATCCGATGAGAAGACGGGTCTGTATGTTCCTTTTTCCGGAAGGCCGATGCGATAGCATTCCCTCTTCACCGGCGTGAAGTTGAAAATGCATATGATCTCGCTTCCTGACTTTGATTTTCTGCGAAGGGAGATCACGCTGTTCTGCCAGTCGTTCTCGCAGATCCATTCAAAGCTTTCCCATCCGCGTTCTTCGTTGTCCCAGAATTCGGGATTCTCACGGTAGAATTTGTTCAGCTCCTTCACATAAAGCTGCATTCCCCTGTGCATTTCATAGTCGAGAAGGAACCAGTCAAGCGATTTTTTCTCGCTCCACTCGGTGAACTGCGCGATCTCCGAGCCCATGAATGTCAGCATTTTTCCGGGGTGAGCCACCATGTATCCGTAAAGCGTCCTGAGGTTCGCGAATTTATCGTGATAATATCCCGGCATCTTCTCGATAAGAGACTTCTTGAGGTGCACGACCTCGTCGTGAGAGAGCGGAAGGATATAATTTTCGGAGAACGCATATGACAGCGTATGGGTAAGCTGTCCGTGTATCTCCTTGCGGAACAGCGGGTCGTTCGACATGTATCTGAGAGTGTCGTTCATCCATCCCATATTCCACTTGAAATTGAATCCGAGACCGCCGTCGTAGCCCGGCTTTGTCACCATCGGGAACGCCGTCGATTCCTCTGCCACCATGAGAACGTCCGGATCCGCGCCGAAGGCTTCGGTGTTCAGCTCTTTGAAGAATTGAATCGCTTCCAGATTGTAGTTTCCGCCGTAGATGTTCGGTTTGAAATACTGTCTGCCGTAGTCGAGATAGAGCATGGATGCCACGGCGTCCACTCTGATTCCGTCCACATGGAATTCCCTGATCCAGTAAAGCGCGCTGGACTTAAGGAACGATTTTACTTCCCACCTGCCGTAATCGAATATTCTGGTATGCCAGTCCGTGTGTTCGTTCATGGCAGGATCTGAAAGTTCATAGCAGCATGTTCCGTCAAACTCGAAAAGGCCGTTCTCGTCTTTCGGGAAGTGCGCGGGGACCCAGTCGAGGATAACTCCTATCCCTGCCTTATGAAAACCGTTAATGAGGTGCTTAAGTCCCTCAGGTTCTCCGAAACGGTGTGTCGGCGCGAAATATCCGGTCACCTGGTATCCCCACGATCCGTCGAAGGGATATTCGGTAAGCGGCATGAACTCGACATGCGTGTATCCCATTTCCTTCACATACGGGATAAGTTCGTCCGCGATCTCTTTATATGAATAATAGGTATTGTCCCAGTGGCGTCTCCATGATCCGAGATGGACTTCGTATATGCTGATAGGGGATTCAAGGGGATTTTGCCCTTTCTTCTTTTTATACCAGCTTTTGTCGCTCCACTTGAAGCCTTCAACATCCCACACCATGCTTGCGGTGCCGGGAAGCGGCTCCTGTCTGAATGCGTATGGGTCGCTCTTGAATACGAAACTGCCGTCAGGTCTTTCTACCCAGTATTTGTACCTGTCACCGTTTTTAGCCCATTTCCATCTGGCTTCCCACACTCCCTGGAAGTCCTTCTGCATGGGAATCTCTTCCCTGTTCCAGTAGTTGAAATCTCCGGCTACATGCACACTTTTTGCGTTCGGTGCCCAAACACGAAAAACAACCCCTTCGCCGTCCGGTAAAAGGTGGGCTCCCATAAACATATATGCCTCACTGCTCTCACCGCGGAAAAAGGATTGTTTTCTTTCTTCTGTGTAGTGATCCATAGGTTTCTCCTGATCAACGTTATTTTCCATCCACTATATTACCATAAAACCGCATTATTGTACAGTAAAATTTAGCATAATTCACGATTTTTTAATAATCTTCGCCAAAAAACTCCTTGCACTTTCGATAAAAATGATATATCATGAGCATGTCGGAGACGACAATATCAAGTTCACGAGGTGATTATATGAAACGTCAGAGCGGTGTTCTGCTTCCGGTGTTTTCGCTTCCGGGGCCGTACGGCTGCGGAACTTTTGGAAAAAATGCCTTCCACTTCATCGACAGACTGAAGGAGGGCGGCTTCTCGATATGGCAGGTTCTGCCTTTCGGAATAGTTGACGAACATTATTCGCCGTACATGTCTTTCTCTTCATTTGCGGGAAATCCTTATTTTATAGATCCCGACATTCTGTTTGAACAGGGCCTTATAACCGAAGAGGAACTCATAGATCAGGAAGTGGTTTATCCGTATCTCTGCAGATACGAAGAAATAGATTCAAAAAGAATGAACCTTCTTAAGAAGGCTGCATCCCGTTTTTCCGATGTCACTGCCGTTCAGAATTTCATGAAGGAGAATCCGCTTGTTGCGGGTTCCTGCCGCTTCCTTGCGCTTAAGGAAAAAAACTGCGGAAAGAGATGGCAGGAATGGACAGAGAGCGAACCCGACGGAGAGACTCTGTTTGCCTGGCAGTTCATTGAATACGAATTTCACAGGGAATGGAAGAGAGTCAGGGATTATGCAGCAGAATGCGGCATAAAGATCCTCGGGGATCTTCCCTTCTACGTTTCGCAGGACAGCTATGACGTATGGTCGTCACCAGACCAGTTCCTTCTTGACGAAAGAAACAATCCGACTCATGTAGCGGGTGTTCCGCCGGACTATTTTGCCGAGAACGGCCAGCTCTGGGGCAATCCCATATATGACTGGGACAAAATGGAGAAGGACGGTTACAAGTGGTGGAAGGACAGAATGAATTATGTCCTGACGATGTTTGACGGCATAAGGGTAGACCATTTCAGAGCGTTCAGCGCATTCTGGAAGATTCCGGCAGACTCGCCTACCGCAAAGACGGGAAAATGGGTGGAAGGCCCCGGAAGAAAAATAATCGATGCGTTCCGTGAATTCGAAAGCAGGAATAAGTTTATTCTGGCAGAGGATCTCGGGATCATAGATGACAGCACGAGAGAGCTTCTTGAATACAGCGGATATCCCGGAATGGCCGTTATCCAGTTCGGTTTCGGGGATTCACCGAAGTCTCCGCACCTGCCGCACAATTACAAAAAGAACCTGATCGCATATACGGGCACTCATGACAACAATACTCTGCTCGGATTCCTTCAGAATTCGAATGACGGGATAAGAAACGAGATAGCGGACTACTACGGATATCCCTCCAATGTACACGAAGCCGTGATACGTTCCGTGATGATGAGTTCGGCTGACACTGTCATCCTTCCACTTCAGGATATTCTGGGATTCGGTGCAGATACGAGGATCAACACTCCGGGAGTCCCTGACGGCAACTGGAGATACAGGGTCACGGCAGATCAGCTAAATTCGGCAGACATGAGAAAATTCAGGCATTTCAACACGATATACGGAAGAATATAATAAAAAACGGGATACGAAGGGCTTAAGAACCCTGCGTATCCCGATATGTGGTGGATAATCTCTCTATTGAAAGTGTTGTTCCAGATTTGAGAAATTTTTCAGTGAATATTCGCTCGCTTTAGTGAAAATTCGCTTGCTATGGCGAATATTCTTACTGCTGTGAGTCATATATTTTGAGATTTTGCTGCCCGCAACCATGAGCAATCTTCAGCATAGGCGGACACTATCACACTTAAAGCACAAGCGTAATA
>CACXBN010000299.1 GCA_902765885.1 uncultured Ruminococcus sp.
AAACTCCGGAAGAGGCTCTCAAAAGGGAAATCTCGGAGGAATTGGATACCGAAATAGATGTTGGTGACCTGATTGATGTCATAGAATATGACTATCCGGATTTTCATCTCAGCATGAGGTGTTATTTTGCTTCTTTTTCAGGAAAAGATCCTTCGCTTCTTGAACATGAAGCGGCAGTATGGCTCGGAAAAGACGAACTGTATAATGTGAAATGGCTTCCTGCAGACCTTCAGATAATAGACATTATCGGAAATCGGATTTAAGAATTAATAAAAGACTGTAAATTCTGTTCATATATCATATATTCATATCTGGTGCATAACGGAAAATGAATGCACCGGCAATGCCAAAAAGACTGGAGCTAAGTTGAGAATGAAAGACAAGTGGATCATAGACGGAAGAGAAATCGTACTGGATGTCAGTAAAGCGAATTGCCCTCAGGATGACAACATCGAAATGTCGGGCAGGAAAATGTCAGCGGTGGTCTATTATGGAGCTGATGAGAACGGTGTACTGAATATTTCAAGACTCGCATTCTTCCCGACTCTCCGCACTATACCAAACGACACATATGCATCTCTGAGGCACGAGTTCGGCAGGGAAGCGAAGATATCTTTCCTGATTAGCGGCCAGCCTGTAACGGAATATGCTGTACGGTTCAGAATCAGCGGTGTACTTACGGCAGTGTCGAGAGATGCGGAAGGAAGGATTGAGATCGAGCATACGGTTTTTCCATCTGTTGACAAGTACGTGCTTTGCGAATCTGTTACAGTGAAGAATCTGACAGACCAGTCGCTGGATATTTCTGCCGTGTTCCCGGACGAAGTTTCGCACAGCAGGGGAACAAAGGGCGTATATGTACTGGAACAAGCCATGACAGGGAAAAAAGAAACGGTGATAGCCCCCGGCTGCTCCGAAAATTATGGGCTTATTTTTTCGGCTAGAATACTGTCCGAAGAAAGAGTTAATCCCGATGTCTTGGCAGAGCTGAGAGCAAGACGCAGTTATATTTCTGATATCTTTGACGGAAGTCTTGTGCTTAAGACCGATGACCCGGCAATAGATCTGGAATTTGCTTTCTCAAAACTCAGGGTAACCGAAAGCGTGTTTGATACGGCAAGAGGCCCGATGCACTCTCCCGGTGGACAGCGCTATTACGGAGCTATCTGGGCGAACGATGAAGCTGAGTATGCAGCACCGTATTTCGGGTTTTCAGGTGATCCGTACGGCTGCCGCGCAATTAAGACGCTGATGGACCTTTACCGTCCGTTTATGCATCCGCAGCTTTACAGGATACCTTCCTCAATAATATCAGAAGGATATGATATCTGGGAGGCAGCCGGAGATGAAGGCGATGCGTCAATGTATCTTTACGGGATATCAAGGTTCTTACTCGGGCGCGGTGACAGGGTTGAGGCAGGACGGTATTTTGATACTATTGACTGGTGCGTCCGGTACATCAAGTCCAGAATATGCGAAAACGGGACTGTTACATCCGATTCCGATGAAATGGAAGGTCGTATTGCTTCAGGCAACACAAACTTACTGACAAACAGCCTTTCATACGGCGGTCTGGTATGCGCTTCATACCTGGCGCGAGACCTCGGATACCCCGATAAGGCGAGTGAGTACTCAAAAACAGCCGAAGGACTCAGGAAGGCGATTGAAAGAGTTTTTGGAGGACAGGTCGAGGGATACGACACATATATGTATTTCCCGGGATGCGATCATGTCAGAGCCTATTCTTCTTCTCCGCTTACCGTCGGCATATTTGACCGTGCTGAAGGAACAGCAAAAGCTCTCATAGAAAAACTGTGGACGGGAAATGAATTTCTCTCTTCCTCCGGCAGCCCGATATTCTGGGACCGTTCCACTCTCTATTCTTTCAGGGGATTTTTCGCTGCAGGACTTGGAGAAAAGTGTTTCCCGCTTTTCAAAAGATATACCGAGAACAGGCTGCTGGGGGGCAGGGTGCCTTATCCCATTGAAGCCTGGCCGGAAGGAGATATGAGCCATCTTTCAGCAGAGGGAGGGCTTTATGCAAGGACTGTGATAGAGGGGATCCTGGGTATCACACCGGCCGGATTCAGACGATTCATTCTAAAACCCGGCATCTCTTCACAGCTTTGCCGCGCGTCGCTAAGCGGTATAAATGCATTCGGGACCTGTTTCGACATAACTGAAGAACTGAGAGACGGATTATGCAAGGCAACCATTACAGACAGGAACGGTAAATCGCAGGTCTTTGACATTCCGACCGGCGGCAGTGTCGAGGTTTTTCTTTGCTGAATCGAGACGCCGGATGACAACGATGCTCTCTTTCTTTTGCCCTGTAATACCGACATGACGGGACAAAACAGACAGGGCGTTCAAATCGCCGAGAAGCCCGGTCTCAGCGTAAGCAG
>CACXBN010000300.1 GCA_902765885.1 uncultured Ruminococcus sp.
ATAAGATATCCCGAGGGCAAGGAAGAAATCACCGGATATATGTATGAACCATGGCATGTTCGTTATCTGGGCAAGGAGACAGCAGAAAAAGTACACGAGAGCGGACTTACGCTCGAAGAGTATCTGGAAATCACTTCTGAATACGCAGACTAGTCAAAAAGCATTATTTTTGCCATCTTAAACGGGAGGAACAGATTGGGATGCGGACTTCGTTTTCATACATAATTCAGGTTTCGCTTATGTGGACTGCATTGGCAGCTGTGGCAGTATTCATGATTGCCTCCATTGTTCTGTTTATTAATGACGGAAAGAAAGCCAAACTCGAAAGACGCAAGCGCAAGGAAGGAATTACTATTATTTTCATAATCAGCATGGCGGCGCTCCTTACACTGTTCACGGGAGCAATAGTCATCATGCTTATTTCCATGGCGGCTATCAGGGGGATGTGATGGGAGAAGGAAAAAGCAACAGGTTTCTGACCGCTTTCATCATACTCGTCTCGGTATGCACGCTGCTGACACTTGCGCATATCATCTATATTGCCGCCGCATATCCCAATTCATCGATCATATATTTTGTGAATATGGAGATGTGAAATGTCGGCTAAAAGAATTATTGCGGTTGCTGCTGTTATCATCGTATTCCTCTCCGTAAATCTGTTTTTGTTTTTTAAGATCACGAGAAGACTCGGAAACAATTACAGCGGTACCGGTCAGATGAAAATGATAGATGTATCAAGATACCTGCCTTTCGAAAATGATTCACAGCTAGGGAAAGTAGAATCATCTCTCGCATTCCGTGAAGGTGATGATCTGCCGGTGCTTGACGGTGCAGCTGCTCTTGTGCCAGTGTATGCGTCTGTAATAGAAAACTGCTACCCTGAAGGATCCGTTAAATACGAGGGCGGAGAATTCTCTGACGACAATTATTACGGAGAAAATTTTTCATCTGACAGCGCGATGCTTTACAGGAATACGATCAGGGGATTCAAAGGTGTCATAGAAGGAACGTCCGATCTGTTCTTCTCGGCGTATCCGTCTGATGAACAACTCGAATTCGCAGCTGAAAACGGTGTGGAGCTGGAGATCATCCCGGTTGGAAGGGAAGCATTCGTCTTTTTCGTGAGCAGAAATAATCCGGTAGAGGATCTTTCGTCTGATCAGATAAGGAAAATATACAGCGGTGAGATTCAAAGCTGGAGAGAAGTCGGTGGAGAAGAGAAGGCCATCAATCCTCTTGTAAGATCGAATGGTTCGGGAAGTCAGACCATGATGGAAAAATTTATGGGAGAAAAAAAGATTGCAAACAGGAACCTTTTTGCAATCTTCGGCGCGTCAATCGGATATTCGTTCAGATATTATCTCTCCGGAATGGTGCCGAACGAGAATGTTAAAATGATCTCGGTTGACGGTATCTACCCTGATGTGGAAAATATTAAAAACGGTGACTATCCGCTTTCGACATTCTTTTATGTAATATACAGGAAAGATAATACAAATCCTAATTTGCCCAGACTCGTTGACTGGATCCTTTCTGAAGAGGGGCAGGAAATGATGGAAAAGTGCGGATATGTGGGTGTAAAATAGAAAAAGCAAAAGCTCGTTATATGTCTTTTTGACACTTAACGAGCTTTTATCATTTCTATTTGAGCCTTTCATCAAGTTCTTCGAGCTCTTTCCAGAGCTCTTTGGGAACTCTGTCGCCGATAAGATTATAGAAGTCTTTGATGTTTTTGACATCTTCACGCCAGCTTTCTCTGTCAACAGACAAGAGCCCTTTAATGGTTTCCGTATCAATGCCCGCAAGTCCTTCCGTGTCAATGTCCTCAGCTTTCGGAACATAGCCTATCGGCGTAAGATCGGCATCGGCCTTGCCTTCGACTCTGTCGAGTATCCATAAGAGAACTCTCATGTTGTCACCGAATCCTGGCCATATGAAGTTGCCTTCATCATCTGTCCTGAACCAGTTTACATGGAATATTTTCGGCAGGTGGGGAACGATTTTTTCCATATCGAGCCAATGTTGGAAATAATCTCCCATATTGTAGCCTACAAACGGTCTCATTGCCATCGGATCGCGGCGGACAACTCCAATTGCACCTGCTGCAGCCGCAGTGGTTTCAGATGCCATGATGGATCCGACAAATGTCCCGTTCTGCCATGAGGTTGATTCGTATACAAGCGGTGCTGTCTTTGCTCTTCTTCCGCCGAATATGATTGCAGAAAGAGGCACTCCCGCAGGATTGTTGAATTCTGATGACAGGGAGGGGCAGTTTTTGGCCATAGCCGTGAATCTGGAATTGGGATGAGCGCCTGATGTCCCTATTTTATCGTTCTTGTCATATTTGGTGTAATCCCACTTTTCTCCTCGCCAGTTGAGTGCGTTCTTCGGAGGATTGTTGTTGAGGCCCTCCCACCATACGGTATTGTTGTCGAGGTCATGACAAACATTTGTGAAGATGGCGTCTCTCATACAGGTGTGAAGAGCGTTCGGATTTGATTTTTCATTTGTTCCGGGAGCAACACCGAAGAATCCGTTTTCAGGATTGACGGCCCACAGACGTCCGTCCTTGCCCGGTCTGATCCATGCGATGTCGTCTCCGACGCACCACACTTTATAGCCTTTCTTTCTGTATATCTCAGGCGGTATAAGCATTGCAAGATTTGTCTTGCCGCAGGCTGAAGGAAAGGCTGCTGATATGTATTTGATCTCTCCGTTCGGATACTCGATTCCGAGAATCAGCATATGCTCGGCCATCCATCCTTCTTTTCTTCCGAGGAAGGAGGCTATCCTGAGCGCAAAGCACTTCTTGCCTAGAAGAACATTTCCGCCGTATCCGGAATTGACGGACCAGATCGTGTTGTCTTCAGGAAAATGGCATATGTATCTGTTTTCTTCATCAAGCTGTGCCTTTGAGTGGAGTCCTTTTATATAATCGGGACTGTCTCCGAGTGCTTCGAGGACATTGTTACCGACCCTTGTCATTATGAGCATATTGAGAACTACGTATATGGAGTCTGTGAGTTCGATCCCGTATTTGGCAAATTCCGAGCCCACGACGCCCATGGAGTAGGGAATTACATACATCGTTCTGCCGATCATGGATCCTGTGAAGAGTTTCGTGAGACGCGCATAGCATTCTCCGGGCTCAATCCAGTTGTTTATGTTTCCGGCATCTTCTTTTGTTTTAGTGCATATAAATGTTCTGCCTTCAACTCTCGCGACATCGTTGACAGCGGTGCGGTGCAGGTAGCAGTTCGGGAGAAGTTTTTCGTTGAGCTTAACAAGTTCCCCGGTCCGGCAAGCTTCGCGTCTGAGCTCTTCTGCCTGTTCTTCCGTGCCGTCGATCCAGACTATCCGGTCGGGTTTTGTCATGGCGGCCATTTCATCTATCCATGAAAGTATGTATTTGTTGTTAGTCATAATATGATCCTCGCTGACTCTGCCTAAAGGAAATGGTAATCATTGTACCAATTATACCCGACAAGCAAAGTAATTACAATGGTTAAAGATGATTAATTTTTATGCATAATTTGCGAAAGATTATGCATAATGTGG
>CACXBN010000301.1 GCA_902765885.1 uncultured Ruminococcus sp.
AACATCCGCCTCCACGTCAATCCGGGCATCGGCAGTTTGACCATGAGCAAGGTCACGACGCTGGATCTCCAGAAGTTCTTCAACCGTCTGCTGACCGACGGGCGGATCGAGCGGAAGGAATCGAAGAGCAAACCGAAAGGATTGAGCGTGAAAACGGTGTCGAATATCCGCACGATGCTCTACTCCGCGTTCGAGAAAGCGGTCGCGGAGCATCTCATCCTGACAAATCCCGTTGCCGGATGCAAGCTGCCGAAGCGAGAGAAGCAGGAGATGAAGACCATGCCCGTCGCCGATCTCGGTCAGTTTTTCGCAGAGGCAAAGGCAAGCGGTAAGTTCGAGTTCTACTATGTAGAATTCTCGACGGGACTACGCCGAGGTGAATTGCTCGGTCTCAAATGGGAGGACGTGGACTATACGAAAAAGACTCTGACGATCCGCCGTCAGGTGATCCGCGTACAGGGACACATCGAGGAGGGCCCGCTCAAGACCAAGAACGCATACCGGACGGTCGTTATCGGCGACGATGTGATCGACCTGCTCCGGGATCTGCACGAGCGGGAAGGGAACAGCAGTCCATATATATTCCCGTCGCCGAACGGCGGCCCGCAGGATCCAGATTCCGTCCTGCCGATGTTCAAGCGGATCCTAAAACGGGCAGGGCTTCAGGAGCTTCGTTTCCACGATTGTCGACACACTTTTTGCAAGATCGCGCTGGCAAACGGCGTAGATTTTAAGACGCTTTCGTCCATGTTAGGCCATTACAGCGTAGCGTTTACTCTCGACGTCTACGGCCACGTGACCGACGACATGAAGCGCGACGCGGCGGACAAGGTCAGCGGAGTGCTGAAGGGGGCGGTGTAAGGAATGGCGAAAAAGAGATTGAGCGGTGCAGAAATTGCACCGCTCAGGCAAAGAAAGGGATTACCTCACATTTTTTCAGAGCCCCTTTTCATTCATATTAATTATCATCATTCTGAAATAATATTAATTTTGTTATCCATATTATTCTTGATCTTTTCTTCCAGTCGCGCCATTGTAGAAATAAAGGTTTCTGCTTCGCCGATGATAGCATTCGCGATCTAAATGCTAGAGATCATAACCCTGCTTCGATCAGCTTTTTCAGAGGTTCAAGCTTTTCGTGTTCCCAGTTGAAAGCCCCAGCTCGTGCGGCTTCTCCTATTTTCATTGAAACAAATTCTTTGTTAACAGAGAAATATGTATGTATGCGACTTTTGTGCTCGTGTGAGCCTATGCTGTTGTATTTCGACTTAATTTTATCAATAAATGATTGAACATCGTGCTTAAAACTGATTAAATCATCGCGAATCAGTATGTCCCAACACAAATCTTCAAGTGCCCCGGTTTTCGAAGAAACATCGCAAGCGGGCATTAAGGTGTATGCTGTATTGGGCGGAGTGTCTCCAGCCCATTGGTTACAAACTGTAGGAACAGGAAGAGCGTTGTGTCTAAATGCACTTTCAACTTTCCTAATTGCTGCATTGATATTCGTGTCTGCATCACGTATTACCAGTATTCTCTTAACATTCTCATATCCCTCAGTGTTCTTCATGGTTGCTAAAGAATCAGATAGTTTTTCAGCCCCATCAAAACGATTGACTTGAATATTGTCTTTGAATCTTGGATCGGAATTATCTCTTAAATACGAAAAATAACAATCCAAGAAATTCTTGTCATCAGTACCTTCACACAAAATAACAAAAGGCTTTTCCAGGGTTTTTGTTGTTGCTTCATTCGGCGTCCGCATTATCGAACCTCCATATCCGATGCTAAAGCATGATCAAGGAGGTCAAAGTCATAACGGAACAAAGTAACTCCGTCGTTTCTACGCCCCATACGATAGTAGGAGAATGCATCCTTGTCATCAAAGTTTTCACCAACAGCAGAAATTAGTTCATAACTATGTGTAGTCGCAATAACTTGGCAATTTGACTTTTTACTGATTTTTTCAATGATGTTCCACAGCTTGCCATACATCGAATAGTGAAAACCGGTTTCCAATTCGTCTATCAGCACAAGGCCATTTTTCCTTTCTAATATTGCAACACTCATATTTAATAATTTAATGGTTCCATCACCGGAATATTGTAGCGGTATTGTTTTTCCTCCCATCTTAATGTATAATTGTGGCACGCCTTGCGGGGCTACGGTGATAATGTCCTCTATCGACGGGTCGAGTTCTTTGACAATATCAATGATTTCATTTTTTTTGCCCTCCAGTTCATATCTTCCAATACTGCTTAACAGATTGTCCGTTGAGCGAGAATAAACAGAATTAAAGTATTGTGTTGGAATTTGTGTTTTAACTTCATTTCCAGATAGATTCGTCGAGATTTCCCGCATGATACTGCCCGCATTATTCAGGGAAAAATGACCAAGTTCGTGATAATTCTCTATAATTTTATCACGGTCACCTTCTTTATAACTAAAAGAGAGTGCATAATCATTTTTTAGTGCTGTCCTGAATTGAACCAAAGTATCCTCAGATATTCCATTTACACTTTGAGGCAGATAATTCTCGTCCTTCCAATATTCCAAACGCGCCCATTTCGATTCATCCATAACTCTAATATGAATGTGTTTACTGGTATCCATGTTTAAGAACAATGGCCCCCAAAGGGTTGTTGACCCAGTAACGAATGAATTGCGAAAAGAGGACAGTTTACCAAAAGAATCTGCTGCAGCATGATCCATCATGAGAAACAGACTTTCCAATAAAGAACTCTTTCCGATATTGTTTCTTCCAGATACGAGAGCGACTCTCGTCAAATCGTTCATATCAATATGTTGGAATCCTCTAAAATTCTCAATTATTAATTTATTAACCATCTTCAATTCCTTTCGTCATGCATGGCTGTAAAATGAAGCCACTCCTCATCCGCGTCGTCAAAGATGTGGATAAACAGGTTCGGATCCGGTGACTAGGCAAAGACGGAAACCTGTCCGTCCCGCACGGGAAACGCTTCGTAGATCCATCCTCTCCGCTGTGCTTTGCGAACGGCGGCAGAAAACGTACGAGAGTGCCTGACTGTACGAGGACGTCAGGTAAAAACCTTTTAAGAAATCGAGACCGGGACGGCAGCGGGAAAGGTCGATGCTTGAAATCTTTGTATAGCTCCCGTGGTACAGAACACCGTCTGCAGGAAGGCGGATCATACAGCCCCCCCTTGCTGCGCAGAAGGTCTTCAATATCCTTTAGCGCACACTGATAACTGCTTACGTGAAGCAGATCGTAACACTCTGAGATATATCCGAGAAGATCGAACCGGCGGAACAGAACGGCGCACTCGGCGGGCGCGAGGTTCCATTTTCGCTGTGCATGATGAAAAACCCAGCACTGCATGTCTGCGATGCTGATTTGTCTTTGGCTCAACGCGATCACCTCCCGGATGAATCCTCACAAACAGTATAACCATTCCGCAGACGGAAAGCAAGACACAAAATGTGAATTCTGAAAAGCAGACGGCGATTCCTTATCGGAACCGATACAGGGAACCACACTGAAATCGCAGCAGCGGCGTTCCCATATCAGTATAGCAGAAAATTAAAAACAGTGCAAGATGCTGCAATCAAAAAACGCTATAGAAATAGAAAAAGAAGGAGTCTGGAAGTTAAGGAGCTACCAAAGATTTGGCGCTGCCTACGACTCTCTGCTGTTTCATTGACAGGGGTCTCTATGCAGGGGAGCTACCGGAACGGCGTTGCCCACTTCTCGCGCCTTGTCAACATCAATATAGCACGTCTGATGGAGCTTGTCAATCCCGCTGACTTAAGTTTGACAAAATATACCAGAGAAACATGTGGATAGAGAGGAATCAAAGATGTGTCCGACTCCTCCTGAAAGACGGCCGGATCGAGCGGAAGGAATCCAAAAAGCAGCCGCGGGGTCTCAGGGTCAAAACGGTGGCAAACATCCGCACGATGCTCTACTCCGCGTTCGAGAAAGCGGTCGCGGAGCACTTGATCCTGACCAACCCCGTGGCGGGGTGCAAACTCCCGAAGAGGGAGAAGCAGGAGATGAAAACTATGCCCGTCGCCGACCTCGGGAGATTCTTCGCGGAGGCAAAGGCCAGCGGCAAGTTTGAGTTCTACTATGTGGAATTCTCGACCGGGCTCCGCCGTGGGGAACTGCTCGGGCTCAAGTGGGAAGACGTGGACTACGCGAAGAAGACGCTGACGATCCGCCGTCAGGTGATCCGCGTGCAGGGACACATCGAGGAAGGCCCGCTCAAGACGAAGAACGCGTACAGAACGGTGGCAATCGGGGATGACGTCATCGCTATCCTGAAGGACTTGCAGGAGCGGGAGGGGAAGCGGTCGCCGTACCTCTTCCCCTCGCCGAACGGTGGATCGCAGGATCCGGACAGCGTCCTGCCGATGTTCAAGCAGATTCTGAAACGGGCAGGACAGCCGGAACTACGTTTTCACGATTGTCGACATACATTTTGTAAGATAGC